>CAZBZH010000594.1:0-3231 GCA_964496265.1 uncultured Acidobacteriota bacterium
GTCATCGACGCCGGGGCCGACCCAACCCTCGATCCGCACTTCGCTGCGGTCCCAGCCGATCACGGTGATCTCGCCGGAGACCACCTCCAGGGAGACTTCACCCCGGGGAGCCATCTTGTGGGTCAGGTCGATCTCGCGTCCGCCCGCGCTGCGGTAGTCCTCCCGTCCGGCCGACGCGGGCAGCGCCAGGGCCACAGCGACGAGGCCGAGCAGAAAGTAGCGGGCAAGGGTTGCCTTGCGGGCGTGGGCGGTGTTGGCTGCAATCGAGGATTTGATCATCGTTCCTTCCTCCCGTTACGAGGAGAGCCTGGAAACTCTCCACAGGAGATCCAGCTTCTGACGGTACATGGCGGTCAGCATCTCGGTCTGCGCTGCCCCGCCGGGATCGTTCGCGAGCGCCGCGCGGATCTCTTCGATCGCACGGTCGATGATGGCCAGATTCTCGCGCAGCGCGGCCTGGGTCTCAGGCGCCAGCTGATCGCCGCGAGCCTCGATCGACTCCAGCAACAGCTCGGCTGCGCGCACATATTCCCGTTCGACGGCGGCGAAGTCCACGCCTTCGTCGGTGGCGAGGCTGATCTGGGGTGGTCCGTCCTGGCCCGCGCCACCGTTGGCCGCCGCGTTGCTGCCGTCGGCGCCCGGAGTCCACTGGCCGCGGAGCAGCCAGCCGCTCAACCCGGCGACGATCAGGAGCGCCGCCGCCAGCCCGATCCAGGCGGCCCGGGGCGTGGCACTCGCCGGCTGAGCCGTGGTCGCCGCCGCGCCCCGAGAGAAGCGATCGTGTCCGGCCGCTGATGCGGTAGCGCCGGATTCGGCAGCACGCGCCGCCATCTCGGAATCCAGCGCCTGGCGGATCTGCGGAAACAGGTCGCGCCCGGGGGCCACCTCTTTCGGCAGGGCGGCCGCTTCGGCGCGCAACGCCTTCAGCGCCTCGACTTCGGCGCGGCTGGACTCGCACTCGGCGAGTTGCCGCTCGAGCTGTTCTCGCTGGACCTCATCGAGCAGGCCGTCGACGTAGTCGTTGAGCAGCGCTTCGTCCAAACGGTTCTTCTTGTTCTTCATGACTGCAATGCCTCCCGCAGCAGCCGCCGAGCGCGGTGCAGCTGGGATTTGGACGTCCCACCGGCGATTCCGAGCATTTCCCCGATCTCGTCGTGTTGGTAGCCCTCAATATCGTGCAGCACGAACACGTGCCGCGCCCGTTCCGGCAGGGTGGCCATCGCCCGCTCCAGGTCGATGCCCTTCCCCGTGGCGTTCAGCCGCGGAGCCGGCCGGGGTCCGGTCTCGTCGATCGATTCCTCCCGGGCTTCCCGGGGGCCGTGGGTCCGCCGCTCGGCGATCACCACGTTGGCGGCGACCCGGGCCATCCAGGCACCGAAGTTTCCGCCGCGGAACAGGTCGAGTTTGCGCCAGGCCCGGAGGAAGGCCTCCTGGGTCAGCTCCTCGGCCTTGGCCTTGTTCTGGGTCATCCGCAGGCAGATCGCGTGGACCCGGCCGGCGTTCTCCCGGTAGAGGGTCTCGAAAGCGGACATGTCGCCGGAGCGCGCACGGGCGACCGTCTCGTCGAGGTTCCGGTCTGCTCGGTCTCCGGCGATGGCGATCGCTCCCATACGGTGCTCCCTGGAATCCCTTTCCGGTTCCGCTGTGATGAATGCGGCAGGCCCGGAGATGGTTCGAACCAGGGGGCGAATGCCTATCGTAAACGGCTTTTCGGGGGTTTTTGTGCCCGCGGGAGCGTGAAGCGAGCGCCGGATGCACCGGCGATGGCGAATTTAGAGCGAATGTTCGGACCCAGTCTGCGTTCGCAGACTCTGCCGGCCCCGAGAGTCCGCATTCGCGGACTGCCGAGGGCTCCGATCATGCCGCCCCGCCAAGAATCCCGCCCCGGCAACCGGGCTACCCCATACCTGGTTGCCGCCGGGCCCGATTCCGGCCAAAACCGAGATGTAAGGGTGGCCCGGAACCAGGAGGAGTCACGCCCAACCCGCCGAACCGGCTGCCGGAGGCGGGGGTCCGGAACCCTTATGAAGACGTCCCCATTCGAAAGTCCCGCCTTTCCCGGCCTGCACCTTCCACGCTGAGTCCGCGCCCGCCTCGCCTCCCCCTGGCGGTGTCGTGGAAATCGCCCGTGAGCCCGTAGGGCACGGCGTGGTGGCCGGCGAAGGGCGGGCAGCAAGCCCACCCCTCGACTCCGGGCGGGGCGGCCGATCCCGTGCCGCTCCGCCCGTTTCTTTATGCATCCGCCCGAAACCTCAGAGGCCCTGAGTGCGTTGTAACTGGCGAAACCCAGGAGGGAACCCCATGCGCAAGTTGATCGTCCTCGCGGCCATGCTGCTGCTGTCCGCCACCGGCCTGTTCGCCGGCGTGCTGATGGAACTCGACCGACCCGAAGCCAGTGAGCTTCAGATCGGAGGCTTTGAACTGATGGAGGCCGCCGATGTGGAGATCGAGGCGGTCGGCCGCCGTTCCGACGACCTGGGACGCAACTGGTTCGGTTCCGACCGGCACGACAGCCCGATGTCGGTGACCGCCTGGGTCCTGAACAGCGATACCCGCGAGCCGGTCTGGCAGATGGACTACGACGACTCCCGTTCGCTCAAGGGCAGCCTGCGCCGCGCCAGCGAGCGGATGCGTCTCGAGCCCGGCCGCTACGAGGTGTACCTGTTCTCGCATCATCGCGAGCATCACTGGCGCCAGTACGAGGACAACGACAGCCTGCTGGAGCGGATGTTCAAGGGCAAGGTCAGCCCGATCGAAGAGGACCTGCCCGAGTGCTTCGTGCGCGTGACCACCCGCGACCGGGTGCGCTCCCAGCGCTTCGAGCCCGATGGCGCCATGCCGAACACGCTGGTGCGCATTCACGAGACAGGCGACTCCCAGTTCATCGAAGAAGCCTTCGAGCTGACCCGACCGATGACCGTCGAACTCTACGCCTTCGAGGAGCGCAGCGGCGGTTCGAGTCACGCCAGCGACTACGGCTGGATCCTCAACCTGGACACCATGGAGCGGGTCTGGACCACCGACGACCGCCTCGGCCGTCACGCCGGTGGTGCCCGCAAGAACCGCATGGTCAAGGATGACGTGAAGCTGCCGGCCGGCCGCTACGTGCTCGGTTTCGGAACCGACGATTCCCATGCGTTCCCCGAATTTAACTCCACGGCGCCGCTGGACCCGCTGAACTGGGGCATCACCCTGCTGGCCGGCGACGGGTTCGACCAGAGCGCCTTCCGC
>CAZBZH010000595.1:0-3228 GCA_964496265.1 uncultured Acidobacteriota bacterium
ATCTGCCCATCGTCGAGGGTTTCCAGCAAGCGGAGCATGGCGGTCTCCGCCTCGCGGTCGAGCTTGCCCGGGGCGATCGTGTCCAGTGCCCGGGCGGCGAGCAAGCGAGCCCGGGGGAGGGGATCGCCCATGGCCTCGATCAGCACCGCCGCATCCTTCGGCTGCCCCAGGGCGCCCATCGCTTCGAGGGCGGCGCCGCGCACCAGGAGGTTCTCGTCGTTGAGTAGTCCGAGCACCGCCTTGCGGCCCGCCGGGTCTCCGACCCGGGCCAGTGCCTGGATCACCTGCACGCGCCGGTCGCTGAGCTCTTCTTCTTGCTTGTAGCGTTCGAGCTGGTCGAGGAGGAGCGGAACGCTCTTTTCGCCGAGCACCACCGCCGCCATCTCCAGGCCGGAGAGTCCGCGGCCGAACTCGATGTGGGCGGACTTGAGCCGGTAGGCGTCCATCAGGTCCAGGCCGTCGGTATGCCCCATCAACGCCAGGCAGAAGCCGGACCAGGCGATCCGGGTCATCGGGATCTTGCCCGACTCCTGATTGGCCGATTCGATGGCGATGCGCAGCGCGCCGGCGACCGGATCGCCGCCGATGTGTGCCGCCGCCAGCGAGGCGAGGAAAAAGCGGCTCGGGTCCGGGGTCTCGATCTCGGGGACGAGAAAGTCGACCACCGGTTCGCCCAGGGCGATCAGCTGTTCGAGGCTCTCGTCGAAGCGGTCCTGGTACTCGACCGGAGTGCCCGCCTCCTGCAGGCTGTCGAAGGCCTGGAGCACCGAGGTGCGCAGGCGTTCCTGCTCGACCAGTTCCTCGGGGGTCGGCCCCTGAGCGGCGGCGGGCAGAGCGAGTGCGAGGGCGGCGAGCAGCAGGGCTGCCGGGATCGTGACGGTCCGCAACATTTGCAGGAACTCCTCGGAAGTCGGTGCAAACAGGAACTATACCGTCTGTTTGGCTTCCCGGCGAAAGGGGAGCGCCGGGATCGCGGCCGCCCGGTCCGCGGCTGCCGCGAAATGGCCGGGGATTGCTATACTTCCCCTCCATTTCAGACAATCCGGGAGATTGCGATGAAGTTCAAGGCCGTTTGTTTGTGTGCTCTTTCGTTGACCCTGGGAATGATGCTGGCCTGCGGCGGCGGCGACCCGGTGGCGGGCAAGGCGGAGTCGGCCTGGCGGGCGACGCTCGACAAGGACCCGGACAACGCCGGCAAGTACACGATGCAGGTTGCCTCGGGCTCCAGCGCTCCCTTCGCCCGGCAATTGATGATCGAGGGGCTGGACGCTCCCAAGTACAAGGCGGCCCTCGGTGCCGCCGAGGCGATCGCCGCGGAGCCTTTCCCCGATGCCCAGGCCAAGCTGAAGGAGATCTTCGACAGCAAGGCGGGTGCGATCCAGGTGCAGGCCGCGGTGGCACTGAACAAGCTGGGAGACGAGGACGCCGGCGAGTGGCTGAAGGGCAAGCTCGGCGAACTGATCGGGAGTACCCGGGTCGACGTGCTGGTCTTCCTCGGCAAGCAGGATCGCGAGGCGGTGATGCCGACCCTCGAGGCGATGATGGCCTCGAAGGAACAGCAGGACCAGGATGAGGCCTACCAGGCGTTGGGCCAGATTCAGCAGGACTGGTCCAAGGAGCGCTTGCTCACCGCCCTCGATACCGAACGGGGAGAGAACCGCAAGTTCGCCGTCGCCGCGCTGGGTAAGAGCGGCGACCCGGCGGTGGCCAAGAAGATCCAGAAGTTCGTCAACACCCGCGGTCTGGTCTTCTCGACGCTCGAGGCGCTGGGCGAACTCGGTAACCCCGAGGCCAGCGACGCCGTCGAGTCGATGATGGATAACGCCTACTCGGCGGTGCGCGCCCGTGCGGCGGCGGCGCTGTGGAAGCTGGGCAGCCTGGAGAACCCGGAAGAGACCATGCGGGGCATCATCGATCCCGAGGACGCGGAGTCGCGCATCGAGGTCGCCGAACAGCTCGCGTCGATCGACGACCCGGCGGCCCTGGCCATGTTGGAAACCCTGGCCAGCGATGAAGACTCCACGGTGCGTCAGGCGGCGGTCTACTCGCTGGCCGAACGTTCCGAGGCGGCGGTGCTGCCGGTCCTGGCCAAGCTGGTCGAGGACAAGGCCTACACCGTTTCCACGGTGGCGATGCGGGAGCTCGGCCAGCGTGGAGATGCCTCGGCGATCGACGCACTGGCTCCGCTGCTCGACAGCGGCAACCAGTACGTGGTCATCTCCGCGGCCAACGCGATCCTCGAGTTGAAGGAACGTCATTCCGGCGCTTGACTTTCGCAGGCCTTTCGCCTAGCCTTGCCCCCGTCCAAGGAGCAGGTGGGAGGAGACGAGATGGCTCTGACGCGGCGGCAACGGGAAGTGCTCGACGTCATTCGCGACTTCATCGCGCGCAATGGCTATTCGCCCAGTCTCGAGGAGATCGGGGGCGAGTTGAATCTTTCGTCGGTGGCCACGGTGCACAAGCACGTCAGCCATCTGGTCGAGAAGGGCTACGTCCGCCGCGGCTGGAACCAGAACCGCTCCATCGAGCTGGTCGACTCCGCCGACGGTGGCGGCGTCGTGCAGTTGCCCCTGGTCGGCACCATCGCCGCCGGGCGTCCCCTGGAGGCGGTAACCGTCTCCGAGGCGATCACCGTGGCCTCGGACATGGTGCGGGGCCAGGGCGCCGTCTACGCCCTTCGAGTCCAGGGAGACTCGATGGTCGACGAGCAGATTCGTGACGGGGACTACGTCATCATCTCCGAGCGCAAGACCGCCCGCGACGGCGAGACGGTCGTTGCCCTGATCGATCCCGGCGACGCCACGCTGAAGAAGTTCTATCGCGAGGGCGCCACGGTGCGTCTGCAGCCCGCGCACCCGCGGATGGATCCGATCCTGGTTCCCGCCGACCGGGTGCAGGTGAGGGGCGTCGTCGTCGGTGTCATCCGGCGGTACTGAGATCGCCGCGGCGGCTGCCGAGCAACTCTGCGCCGCCTGGCGGCGAGAGCACCCGGTCTCCCTGTTTCTCGACGGCCGGGGTAGCTTTCCCTCCAACGGTTGGGGAGCGCCGCTGGTGGCGTACCGCCCCCGGGTCGCCCTGCTGCGGGGACCGGGCTCCGCGGGCGCGTTGAACCTGCTGGACCGGCTGGTCGCGCGCCGGCGCCGCAGCAGCGGTCCCGGGACTCCCGGTACGGGCGTGCTGGCGCTTCTCGGTTACGGGTTGCTCGACCCGACCGACCGTAGCCGGGCC
>CAZBZH010000596.1:0-3222 GCA_964496265.1 uncultured Acidobacteriota bacterium
AGGTCCGGGGCGCTGGCCACCGCCCGGGCGATGGCCAGCCGGGCTCGCCAGCCGCCGGAGAGGGTGTCGACGGCGACCTCGGCGTCCCGGAAACCGGTGCGGGTCAGCGCCGTGCGCGCCCGGGTGGTGCGGTCGGTCTCATCCAGTTCGGGATCGTCGGCCAGCGCCTCCTCGACGACCTGGAGCGCCCGCATTCCTCCGGGGAAATCCGCCCGCTGGGGCACGTAGGCCAGCTTCAGCCCCTTGCGCCGCACGACCTCGCCGTCGTCGGGAAGTTCCTGCCCCGCCAGGATCTTGAGCAAGGTCGACTTGCCCACGCCGTTGGGGCCGACAAGCCCGACCCGCTCCTCCTCGTGGAGGGTGAAGGACAGATCGCGGAACAGTTCGGTCAGGCCGAAGGTCTTCGAGATCTGCTGGCAGCTTAGGAGGCTCGGGGATGGCACGACGCTTTCCGACACACGGGTCTGGGCGCCGGAAGAGGCGCGAGCGTCATCATATCGCGATCTGTGGAGCTGGCGCCCCCGGGGATGGGGCGCCCCCGGGATGGGGCGCCTATGGGATCGGCGCCGCGGGTCCGGTCGGCGCCTGTGCCGCGCCGGGCTAGATCACCATCGATTCGACCCACTCGTTGATCTCTTCCCGGCGGGCGAAGAGTTCGTCGAGTTGGTCGTCGCTGATGTTCAGGTCGGTGATCACCGGGCTTGCGCGTACCCGTTCCTCGGGCATCACGCCGGGGTCCAGCAGGTGGGTCGCCAGCAGGTCGGCGCAATGGGTCAGCATCGCCAGGTCGGCGTACTTCTCGCAGTCTTCGTAGCTGTAGTAGTGGGCGATCGCGGCTCCGACCGGGGCGGGGAGGCGCCAGGCATCGGCGACGAGGATCCCCACGCCGGTGTGGTGGAAGTCGATCATCGCCCGCATGTCGGCGACCTTGATCTCCATCTCCTTGGCCCGGCTCAGCTTGATCATCGAGTGCAGCACGATCGGCTTGCCGATGTGATGCAGCAGGCCGCAGAGGAAGGCGGTCTCCGCTTCCTTGTCCAGCTCTCTTCCGATGGTCTTGCCCCACAGGGCGCTGCCCAGCGAGTGGCGCCAGATGTAGGTGATGTCCTTCTGGTAGCCGGGGACGTCGAAGATCTCGCCGCGGAGCGAGATCGCCAGGGCGATCTCGGAGATCGCCGCGGTGCCCAGCCGGGCCACCGCCTGCTGCAGCGAGGTGATCTCGGTGCGCGCCATGTAGGCCGGCGAGTTGGCGATACGCAGCATGTGGCTGGCCAACGCCTGATCCCGGTGGATCAGATCCGACAGGTCCGACGCGTCGGTGTCGTCGTCGGAACAGAGCTGCAGCACCTCCTGGGCCACGTTGGGCAGAAGGGGCAACTGCAGGGTCCCATCCTTGATCTGCTGCTCCAGTTCGGCGCGAAGCAGGTCGAGAGGGGACAGATCTTCTTCAGGCGTGACCGCAGGTTCCATGAGTATGCGGATCTCCTCACTCGGGGTTCGATCAACTCTTCGGCTCGAAGCGGGAGAACTTAAGGGAGTCCGTGCTTTTGTCATGGTACCAACCTGCGGGAACGAAATCGTCATCCGCCTGACGATCTGGGCGGTCGAAGCGGCCCCGTGTTGCGGCGAAGTTGTAGGATGCCCGCCGTAATGGCCGATGCCCAGTTCACGACGACCCGCTGGACCGTGGTCCTGGCGGCCCGGGCCCGGGAAGCCCCCGGCTCCGGGGACGCCCTGGCCCGTCTCTGCGAGACCTACTGGTATCCGCTCTACGTCTTCGTCCGGCGTTCCGGACACGATGCCCAGGAGGCCCGGGATATCACCCAGGGTTATTTCCTGCGGCTGCTCGAGGCGGACTACCTGCAGAATGTGCGCCAGGAGGCGGGCCGCTTCCGCTCCTTTCTGCTCAGCTCGATCAAGCACTACATGGCCAATCGGCGCCGGGACGCCGCGGCGCTCAAGCGGGGTGGGGGGCAGCCCCAGCTCTCCCTCGACGCCGAGCAGGCCGAGGCTCGCTTCCGGCTCGAGCCCCGGCACGAGCGCACTCCCGACCGGGAGTACGAGCGCCAGTGGGCCCGGGCGATCATCCAGCGGGCCCACCGGCGGCTGCGGGAGGAACTGGAGCAGGCCGGCAAGCCGGAGCACTACCGGCTGCTCTCCCGGTTCCTTTCAGGGGGGCAGGGGAGTGAGTACGAGGGGGTCGCCGCCGAGATGGGCAGCAGCGCTTCCGCCGTCAAGATGAGCGTCTCGCGGATGCGCAAGCGCTTCGGCGGCATCCTGCGGGACGAGGTGTCGCTCACCGTGGAGCAGGATGACCAGGTGGACGCCGAGGTGCGCCACCTGATGACGGTGTTCCGCGGGGATTGAGGGGCGACCTCCTTCGACGCCGCCCCCTTCGCCTACTCGGTCTACATCAAACCGAACCAGCCGCAGATGGTCTTGACGGTGCTGACCACCGGGACCGGGGTCGCCTTCTCCAGCGCCTTGAGGCCGCCCTCGACGGTGTTGTAGATCGCGTTGGCGCGCGCCGACTCGGCCTTGGCCTCGTTCCGTTCGCGGTTCGCATCGGCGATCCGCTTCTGGTTGGCCTTGTAGGTTTCCTTGTCGATGCGGCCTTCCTTGTAGTTTTCGTAGTTGCGCTTGGAGAACTTGTCGCTAATCGCGGCGCTCTTCTCCAGTTCCCGGTCGAGGGTGTCGACCTCCTTCTTCAGCTTCTGGCCGGTGTCGACGATCTCCGCTCCGGCGCCGGCGACCCACATGGCGGTGCCGGCGTTGGAGGCCACGTTGGACATCCGCTGGGCGGTGTTGGCGCCCTGGATCAGCTTGGTCGTGGTCTGGCTCGCCTGGGCGCCCTTCTGCAGCGCCTGGCCGGCGGTCACGCCCTGGCGCACCAGATCGGCCCGGGCCGACTGCTTGGCGGTCTCGAACAGCACCTTGCCTCCCGCCTGGGTCCCGTGCTCGAAGACGGTCAGCCCCCAGCCGAAGGCGCTGGTGGCGTCGTTGCCCGCCGAGATCGTCTCGCTGTCGACCCCGGCGTCCTCCAGCTTGACCGCCGTGTCGATCGCCTTCTGCCCCAGGCTCTCGGCCACATCGAGCTGGGTTTCGATCACCGGCTCGGCGATCAACCACATGCCCAGGCTGACCGGGTTGTTCAGGGCGAAGGTGTAGGGGTTGAAGCCGAAGGTGCGGGTGGTCAGGCGGCCCAGGTTCGGCTCGAGATAG
>CAZBZH010000597.1:0-3213 GCA_964496265.1 uncultured Acidobacteriota bacterium
CAGCGCCAAATAGCTCGTTCGCTCCCACAGCCCGAAAACCGCAGCCGTTCAGGCGCCCTGGGGGACCGCTCCCAGGCGCCTGTCGGCCTTTGCGCCGAGATACGGAACCTCCCGCACCGAGCGGCGTTTCACCGTGCAAGACTGAAACGTCGACGCCGCCTGGCGGCAGGAGGGGTTCCATGCAGAAGCGCACGTTGTGTCTCATCCTCGCCCTAACGGCCTTTGCCGGCGGCGCCACCGCCGCGGCCGGCCCCCAGGCCCAGGCGGATTCCAGGGCCCAGGCGGTAACCGCCAGGTCGGTCGCGACAGACCCCTTCCCCGCCGCCGAGGCGAGCGAACTCGGCATCAAGCCCGAAGCGCTGGAGATGCTGCGCAAGCGCCTTGCCTCGCTGGTCGAGGAACAGCAGATCGTCGGCGGGGAACTGCACGTGATCAAGAACCGCCGCACGGTGCTGCGCGAAGCCGTGGGCTGGAAGGACCGGGATGACGAGGTGCCCCTGGAAACCGGCGCGATCTACTGCGTGCGCTCGATGACCAAACCGCTGGTCGGTACCGCGATCCAGATGCTGCTGGACGAAAAGAAGCTGAAGCTCGAGACGCCGGTGCACGAGATCCTGCCCTCCTTCGATACCGAGGCGACCCGGGCGATCACCGTCGAGCACCTGCTGACCCATACCGGCGGTTTCCCCTTCACCACCCTGACCGGAACCCTGGACCAGTACGCGGATATCGAGGCGGTCGCGGCCGAGGCGGCGGCGCGGGGTGTCGACTTCGAACCGGGATCTCGCTTCGAGTACAGCGATGCCGGCAGCGACACCCTGGGTGCCATCGTCGCCCGGGTCACCGGCATGCCCGCCGAACAGTTCATCGCCGAGCGGATCCTCGAGCCGCTGGGCATGAGCGATTCCCATCCGCTGATCGGCGGCAAGGACGCCGTGATCGCCCGCATCCCCAGCGCTTACTCCGGCGGCACCGGAGCCTGGGAACGCCACTGGTCCGCCGAGGACGCGCCGATCTTCCCGCTGTTCCTGACTTCCCAGAGCCTCTACGCCACCACCACCGACTACGCCCGTTTCCTGACGTTGTGGATGGACGGCGGCATCCACGACGGCCGCACCCTGCTCTCCCCCGAGGCGATCCAGCGCGGCCTGACGCCGCAGCACCCCATCGCCATGCCCCGTGGTTTCGCCGGCCGCGATTCCCGCTATGGCCAGCAGTGGATCGTCTACGCGCCTGCCGAGCCTTCGCCGCGCAGCGGCGCCCTCTTCGGCCACAACGGTTCCGACGGCACCTACGCCTGGGCCTGGCCCGAACAGGATCTGATCGTGCTGTTCTTCACCCAGTCCCGGGGCACCATGGCCGGCCTCGGCCTGGAGCCGGTGCTCCAGACCCTGCTGATCGACGGCAAACTGGACGACCCGTCGCTGACCACCCGCGTACCCGACGCCGTCGAGCTGCAGCAGTCCGCCGGATTGTTCTGGGACGAGACCAACGCGGCCGCGTACTACGTGATCTACCCCTCGGGGAAGCGGCTGGTGATGGAGCGCCCGGGCAAGGCGCAGCTGGTGTTCAAACCCACGCCGAACCCGGGAAGCTGGGTCCACGAGGTCAACGCCGCGATCCGCCTGGACTTCGTGCGCGATGCCTCCGGGGCCGTGCCCTCGGTGCACATGCGCTTCGGCGACAATTCCGAGCTCCAGCAACGTCACAAGGCGGACGAGAGCCTGCCCTCGGTCGAGGAAGTGGTCGCGTTGGTGCGAGGCCACCACAACATGCACAAACTGCGCGAGCTCGGCGGGGTGCGCCTGACCGGCACCGTCGACTTCAAATCGCGCAACACCAAGGGCCCGGTCAACACCCTGTTCGACGCCGACCGCCAGCGTAACGAGGTCACCTTCGGGAACGCCGTGCAGATGGCGGTCACCGACGGAGACCGGGCCTGGTCGCACAACGCCGCGACGGGGACCCAGGAGCTGGACGGAGTGCTGCGCGAGCAACAACTGCTCGCCCACCCGCTGGCCCAGTTCGACGACTGGCGGGAACACTTCGAACAGGTCGAGGTGCTCAAGCGCATTCAACGCGGCGAGCGCTCGATCCTGTTGATTCGCGCGGTGCCCGCCGAGGCGCCCGGGATGAGTTTCTTCGTCGACGAGACCAGCGGCCGGGTCTTCCGCGCCGAATCCCTGGTACAGATGCCCGGCATGGGCATGCTCGGCGTGCGCCACGACTTCGGAGACCTGCGCGAGGTCGCCGGCATGCGCTACCCGTTCAAGACCCGGGCAACCTACGCCACGCCGCTGATCGGTGAGGTGCACACGGTGCTGGAGAAGGCGGAGCCGGTGGCCGAGATCGAGAGCGGCGCCTTCGAGCTGCCGGAATAGAGCCGGCTCCCGGAGTAAGATGCCACCATCCTCAGGAGGATGGCATGACGCCCGAACAACTCTTCACCGTCGCCAACACCGCGGTTTTACCGGGCTGGGCGCTACTGATCTTCTTGCCCCGCTGGCGCTGGACCACCCGGTTCGTCGCCCCGGTGTTGATCCCGGCGCTGCTCGCACTGCTCTACATCTATCTGATCGCCACCAACCTGTTGGGCTCCGAGGGGGGCTTCGGCACCCTCGAAGGGGTGGCGCAGCTGTTCCAGTCGCCGACGCTGCTGCTGGCCGGCTGGGTGCACTACCTGGCCTTCGACCTGTTCATCGGCGCCTGGGAGGTTCGCGACGCCCGGGCCCAAGGAGTCCCGCACCTGTTGGTGATCCCGTGTCTGCTGGGCACCTTCATGCTCGGCCCGGCCGGCCTTTTGCTCTATCTGATCCTGCGCGCCACCATGCGCCGGCGGCTGCTGATCGATGAACACGCTGCGTAGCCTGGCCGTGGAGCTGTGGCGCCGGGACCCGGTGCTGGCCGCCGGTGGGTGGCTTCAGTTCATCGCCCTGGCGGTGATCACCCTCGCCGCGCCCTTCGACGAGCGCACGATCCTCGGCATCAACCCGTGGATCAAGCCGGCCAAGTTCATGATCTCCATCGGGATCTTTCTCTGGACGACCGGCTGGCTGATGCACCACCTCCCCGGCCTGGCCCGCACCAAGGCGCTGATCCGCTGGGGTGTGTTGCTCTCGATGCTGGTCGAGATCGGTGCGATCACCATGCAGTCTCTTCGCGGGGTGCGCTCCCACTACAACTTCGACACCCCGTTCGACGCCAACGTCTTTG
>CAZBZH010000598.1:0-3203 GCA_964496265.1 uncultured Acidobacteriota bacterium
CTTCAGCGACCACTCCCCGGTGGCCTGATCGACTTCCGGGCGCGGGCAGCAGCTTCCGCACCCCTCCTTGGGCGCCTCTCCCTCGGCGGTCTCGGTAACCACGGCGGCCGGCTCGGCGGCGGCTGCGGTCGGCGTGAGCCAGGGCAGGATCGCCGCGAAGGCGACCAGGGTCACTCCGACGACACCGAGGATCACGATCCGCCGCCGGCCATGGCGCGCGAAGCCGCGGAACAGGGCAACCGCGGCGACCGGAAGCACGAGAGCGGCGATAGTGACGTGGGAGATCGGGTTGGCCCACCATCCCCCGAAGATCGGGCTGACGATGATCACCAGGGGAGCCAGGGCACAGTGCAGCGCGCAGATCACCGAGGCGATGATTCCGACCCGGTCGAGCGATCCGCCCGGCCCGCTGAGTTTCCCGAAAAACGACATGCCGTGCCTTTCCTCGGCAGCCCGAAAAGCCTCCGGGGCCGCGTCATCCGCCACTATAGCCCAGTGCCGCCGGGCAGCCCCGTGTTCCGCCGGCGGTCGGTTTGGGCGAAGGCTTTTCCGTAGAAGGTATACGGGGCGGGGTGGTTCGGGACCAGTGGGATCTGCGGGCCTTCGTGACCGGAGGCGGATATCGGTTTACCCTTTTGACAATCCAGTGGTCCGCGCGCCGAGGTCGTTCCGGCAAGGGGAGGTTCCGTTGAATCGTGCCGCAAGATCCGGGTTTGTCGCGCTTTGTGCCGGCCTCTTCGCCATCCCGGTGCTCGCCTGTCCCTGCGCGTTGGTTCCTCCGCACCCCATCGATGGGGTGATCTTCATCGGCGAAGTGACACGGATCGAAGAGGTCGTCGATCCGGGAGATGGCGGCCTTACACGGTGGGCCAAGCGTCACGTCCCCGGGGACTACCGCAAGCCTCTCGGGTTGGAGATCGACCCGGGGTCTCGCTACCGGGTCGCCCACGTCGAGGCAAGCGAGCAGCTGCTGGGTGACGTGTCACCGACTGCGCAGGTCCGCACCGGTTCGTCGTCCTGCGGGTTTCCGTTTGTCGAGGGGGAGCGTTATCTCATCTACGCCACTTTCGAAGGAGAGCTGTGGACGAACGTCTGCATAGGGACCGTTGCGTTGGACGCAGCCGCCGAACAGTTGAAGGAACTGCGTGCAGAGCTACCGGAACGGAGACGTCTTCGGGCGGTTTGGGTGAAGGGAATAAGAGCCTATGGATCCAGGGATCCGGAGTAAGATCGAGTCAGGAGGTCGGCCTGACTCAAACCCCTCGATCACGGAGACCGACATGCAACTTCCCGAAGGCACGCACCGCATCACCGACACGCTCAAGGAACGCCTGAGCACTAGCCACACCGACGCCACGATCCTGGGAGCCGCCCTCGAGCGAGACGGCATGCCCGAGTTGCCGCTCCACGAGGCGCATCACATCGTGCCCAACAAGGGAGGGGGCGCCGATGGTGAGCGGGCGCGCCGGATTCTCGAGCGCTGCGCTATCGGCTTGAACGAGGCGGACAATGGCATCTGGTTGCCCCGCACCAGCCACAGCAGTCGCGCCGGCGCGGCGGTGGTCCGTTCCGACGCGGCGACGAGCCACGACAACGTGCACACCGAGGTCTACTTCCGCGAGGTCGCGGACCGGCTGACCATTGCCGAGCAGCAGGGTGGCGAGGACCGGGTGAGGGCGGAGCTCAACCTGATCCGCCGCCAGCTCCACGAGGGCACCTTCGCCCACTAGCTCCGACTCCGTGGCCGAGAAACGGCCGATTGGCGCCGTCTGCCGGACAGGGCAAGCGGAGAATCTCAAGGACCGCTACCCTTGTGAGGCCCCGCCTTCTGGTTGGCCGCTGTCGTGCCCCGGGCGAGGCGCACAAGGAGAGACCGTGCAGATTGCCGATAAATGTGTCGTCGCCATCGACTACACGCTGACCGACGACGATAACAACCAGCTCGACAGCTCCGCCGGGCGCGAGCCGCTGCACTACCTGCACGGCGCCAAGAACATCATCCCCGGCCTCGAGGCGGCGCTTACCGGCAAGTCGGTCGGCGATGAGCTGCGGGTCGATCTGGAACCGGAGCAGGCCTACGGTCCGGTAGATCCGGAGCTGATCCAGGCCGCGCCCCACACCGCCTTCGACGACATGTCCCAGGTCAAGCCGGGCGTCCAGTTCCAGGCCCAGGGTCCTGACGGCCAGGTGCGGATCGTGACCGTCAAGGAAGTGCGCGACAACGACGTGGTGATCGACGCCAACCATCCGCTGGCGGGTAAGGCGCTGCACTTCGACGTGACCGTCAAGGACATCCGCGAAGCGACCCAGCAGGAACTCGACCACGGTCACGTGCACGGACCGGGCGGCGTTCACGAGTAATCATCTTCATTGCTCCCCGGCGCGGGCTCGTTAACCGATCGAGCCGGTGCCTCGTTCTGTCTCTGAGGCACTTTGCCGGGGAGGGATGATGAAGCGCCGATCACGTTGGCTGTGGGGATGCGGCGGGCTGGCCGCGGTGCCGTTCCTGATCGTGATGACCGTGTTGGTCCTGACCTGGCTACCCCACCGCCGCGCTGACCAGGTACTCCGGGACTTGGAGCAACGCTTCCCGCCCGGGAGCTTCACGCCCGCCTCCGACGCCACGCTGTCCTCCGGGGATGTCGATCGTTTCCTCGCCGTGCAGCAACGGCTGGCTCCCAGTTGCGATGAGTTGCGGCGCGTCTTCGGCTGGATGGCGGCGGTCGAGCAGCACGACAACACGCCGCGGGAAGGTGGCGTGGATGAAGCCCGGCGGGTTGCCAGGCTGACCGGCGACCTTCTCGGCGCAGCCGGCAATATCACCCCCTCGGTCGCCGGATTCTTCGAGTCGCGCAACCGGGCCTTGCTCGAAGCCGAGATGGGGCTCGAGGAGTATCGCTATCTGTTCCTCGCGGCCTACGGCCCGCGGCTCGACGACGCCGGGATGGGCAAGATGCCGTTCAACCGAGAGGGTATCGTTCCGGGCGAAGTGCGCGAGCAGTTTCGGATGTTCCTCGAGCGCAGCGGACCCGCTGGAGCGCTCCAGACTGAGGCCGAGGCGCTGGCTCTGGATGGGGCACGCCTGCCGTTCCCCGACGGGCCGGCCGCAGAGAAGTTCGCGGAGCAGTTCGCCCGTCGGCGCGAGCAGTTGGACGGCTTGTTCTGCGTGGGGCGGGTCGGCATCGAACTCGATCGCGAGGGGA
>CAZBZH010000599.1:0-3197 GCA_964496265.1 uncultured Acidobacteriota bacterium
CTGGAGTTCCGAACCCGGCCTCGGCCTCTACGCGTCGGTGCTGGTCCGGCCCCAGGCTCCGCCCGAACGGGTGACCCGCTGGACCCTGGGTGCCGCGGTAGCCGCCGCCGAGGCCTGCGCCTCCCTCCGCTGTGACGCCGTGCGCATCAAGTGGCCCAACGACCTGCTGGTCGACGGCCGCAAGCTGGCGGGCTGCCTGGCCGAGTTCCGGACGCTGGATCCGGAGCCGCCGGAGCTGATTCTCGGCACCGGCTTCAACGTGCATCACGAGGCCGCGGACTTTCCGCCGGAGTTGGCCGGCGCCGCCACCTCCCTGCGCCAGGCGCTTCAGGGCAACGAGCCCAACCGGGAGGATCTGGCCGCGGCGTACATCCGGCGCCTCGGGGGTGTGCTCACGGCATTGAGCGCCGGGGACTGGGAGAGTATCGTCGAGCGCTGGCAGCGGCAGGCCCTGGCGCCGGTCGGCGGCCGGGTGCGGGTCCGGAAGCCCAACGGCACGGGCTACGACGCGCTAACCTGTGGGCTCGACGAGGCGGGGGCGCTGATCGTCGAGCAGGAGGACGGCACCCGGGTGCACCTGACCCTGGGGGAGTCCGTTCGTTTCGAGTAGGCCGTATCCGGCGGAGGTTCGTCCCATGTTGCTCGCAGTCGATACCGGTAACTCCCACAGCGTGATCGGCCTGTTCGACGGGGCCGAACGCCGGGCTCACTGGCGCATCGCCACCCGCAAGGAGATGACCTCCGACGAGCTGGGCGTGTTGTTGCTGGCGCTGTTGCGCGGCGCGGGAATCGGCGCCGGCGAGGTCGACGCGATGATCGTCTCCTCGGTGGTCCCCGACCTGACCAGCGACCTCGATCGCACCGGGCGCCGCTATTTCGGCGTCGAACCGCTGTTCGTCGGCCCCGGGATCAAGACCGGCCTGCCGATCCTCTACGACAACCCCCGCGAGGTCGGTGCCGACCGCATCGTCAACGCCGTGGCGGCCATCGAGCGCTTCGGCGCGCCGGTGATCGTGCTCGACTTCGGCACCGCCACGACCATCGACGTGGTCAACGCCGCGGGGGAGTACCTGGGAGGGGTGATCACTCCGGGCATCGGCGTTTCCGCCGAGGCGCTGTTCCAGCGCGCCGCCCGCCTGAGCCGGGTCGACGTTCGCCGCCCCCAGCGAGTCATCGGCCGCAACACCGCCGAGAGCGTGCAGTCCGGCCTGTTCTTCGGCTATGCCTCGATGGTCGAGGGGCTGGTCTCCCGGGTGCGAGAAGAACTGGAGGCGGATGCTCCGGTCGTCGCCACCGGTGGACTGGCCGAGGTTTTCCAGGATGCGCTCTCCTGCCTGCACGCGGTCGACCAGGGCCTGACCCTCGAAGGCCTGCGGCTGATCTGGGACAAGAACCGCAAGTGAGCGAGCGCGGGCTTCACGGATACGTCCGCGCCGTCGAACGGGCGCTGGCCGCCCTGGACGATCGACCGATCGTGCTCTCGCCCCGGGAGTGGAACCTGCTCAGCGACTGGTTCGAGCAGGGGATCCCGCTGGCGCTGATCCTCGAATCCCTCGACGAGCACATGGAGTCCCGTTCAAAGAAACGCATCGGCCGGCCGAAGCTGGGTGCGCTGAAAGAGGCGGTCGGAGAGGCGTGGTCGGTGATGGCACAGGACCGCGCCCTGGGCGACGGCCACTGACCGCGCCGGGCACGGACCTCGATTCCACCCCCGCCAGGCGCTAGATTCCAGGCGGTCCCCCAACGCCTCCGGCCGGAGTCCTCGTGCAGCGCCGTCTGCTCGTCGATGCCTGTGCCGTCCGCCCCGCGCTCAGCGCCGCCCTCGCCCTTGCCGCGGGAGTCTGCCTGGGCCGCATCCTGCCGCCGGAGATCACCCCGAGCTGTCTCGCACTGGCGGGCGGGCTCGGTCTGGTGGCGCTTCAACGGCGACGGCTCTCGGGGCCGGCCGGTGGGGTCGCGGTCGCCGGCGGACTGGCCGCGGTTCTCTTGCTGGGGGTCGCCCTCGAGCTCGACGACCGTGCCGCCGCCGAGGCCCGGAGCAGGTTGCTCAGCGGAGTTCATGGCGAAGCCCCGCGGTCCCTTCAACTGCGCGGGGTTTTGCTGGACCCGCCTTCCGAGGACCGCCACGGCGGGTGGCGCTTCCTGCTGCGTACCGAAGCGGGACCGGATCGCCCGGCGTGCACCCTGGCGGTCACCGTGCGCGAGACACCCGCCTGTTTGCGCCCGAGACTCCGCGGGATGCGCCCGGGAGAACGGGTCGACCTGTGGGGCCGCCTCACCCCGCGGGTCTCCGGCACCCGGCGTATCGACGGCTACCTCACGGTCAAGAACGCCCGACTGATCGAGAGCACCGGCCGCGGGTCGAGCCTCGCCGGCCCGGGAGTCATCGGGGATCTGAAGCGGCTGCTGCGGGATCGCCTGGATCGGACCTTTCGCGATGCGCCCGAGGCCCGGGACCTGCTCGCGGCGATGCTGCTGGGAGAACGACAGCGCCTCGAACCCGGCACCGTGAACGCCTACCGGGACGCGGGACTGGCGCACCTGCTCGCCATCAGCGGCCTTCACGCCGGCTTGCTACTGGCGATGCTGTTGGCCACGGTGCGGGTAGCCGGTGGGGGCCGCTTCTCCGCGCTCCTCCTGGGAGCGGGAGCCCTGGGGCTCTACGCCTGGACGGTCGGCTCGGGAGCGCCGGTCGTCCGGGCGGCCCTGGCCGGGGCCCTGGACCTGTTGGGACGCTGCGCCGGACGGGACGCCGACGGACTCAATTCCATCGGCGTCGCCGCGTGGGTGCTGCTCCTCGCCCGGCCGGCACTGATCGCCTCGCCCGCCTTCCAGCTCAGCTTCGCCGCCGCCGCCGCCATCCTCGCGGGCACGGCAGGGCGCGCCCGCATGGGGTGGCTCGGATGCGCCCTCGACGTTTCGACCCGGGCCTACCTGGCGACGTTGCCGCTGGTGCGGCTGCACTGCGGACGACCGGCGCCCGGTTCGCTGCTGACCAACCTGGCCGCCGTTCCCCTGTGCGGGGCCAGCCTGGCCGGCGCGGTCGTCGCGATGATCGCCGAGCCGCTGCCCCTGGCCGGGGATCGGCTCTCATCGATCGCCGCGTGGGCTCCCCAGCGCCTCAGCGAACTCGCCCGCGCCGCCGCGGCGTCTCCGGGCGCGGCCCGGGAGGTAAGCGAGCCTTCCCCCTGGATGCT
>CAZBZH010000600.1:0-3196 GCA_964496265.1 uncultured Acidobacteriota bacterium
AACCCGGGTTACCGCTGGATCGCTCGATAGTTCCATCACAGCCCTACCTATCTCCTCAATATGACATACGGGACAAACCGCTCCAGGCGGCAAACCGGAGCGGTTTTGTTTTCCGCCTCCGACCCCTTCCCCCGTATTCCCGCTCGACAGCACAGACCCCGGCCAAGCTCGGACCAGAGAGGCTCCGACCCGAGAGGCTCCGACCCGAGAGGCTCGGACCCGGGAATAACGGCTCGACGGACAACGGCTCGACCGCGGCCAACCAGGAGACGCTCCAATGCTGACCCGCCTGCTCATCGCCTACGCCTCGGACCACGGCACCACCCGCCAGGTGGCCGCCGAGGTCGCCGCAGGCGCCAGTCAGGTGCAGGGCTGCCTGGCCGAGGCCCGGGATGTCGAGATGCTGACCACCGACGACCTGCGCGAGCGGGATGCCCTGGTGCTCGGTTCGCCGGTGCACATGGGGGGCTGCCACTGGGCGATGAAGCAGTTCATCGACCGCACCCTGGGGCCGCTTTGGATGACCGACGCCCTTGAGGGCAAGGTCGGCGCCGTGTTCGCTACCGGCTCCGGCGGCAGCGGCGGCGGGGGCGCCGAGCTGAACCTGCTGTCGATGCTCTCGGCGCTGACCGAGCTGGGGCTGATCGTGGTGCCCTTGCCGCGGAGCATTCCCGGCAACAGCCGCGCCGGCCTGCACTGGGGGCCGGTGTTCCCTACCGAGAACGTTTCCGGCCGTCCCCAGCTGGTCGACCCGGAGTTGGTGACCGCGCGGCTTCACGGCATGCACGTCGCCCGTGCCGCCCGTTGCCTGCACAGCGAAACGGTGTTTGCCGCCGAATCGGCGGATGGGATGCGCTGAGGCATCTCGATCACAAAGAACAGATGACGCCGCGACGAGGAAGGCTCGTCGCGCAATGAGGAGTGAGCGATGAGAACGAGAGCCCTGATTGCGATCGCGGTGATGCTGCTGACGGCGGGTATCGCCATGGCGCAGAACCCCAACAACGATCCCGGCCTGGCGGCCAAGCAGCTGCTGAACCCGGACGATCACACCCTGATCTTTATCGACCACGAGAGCCAGATGGCCTTCGCCGTCGCCTCGCAGCCGATCGAGAACCTGCGCAACAACACCGTCGGGCTGGCCAAATCGGCCAAGCTGTTCGAGGTCGACACCATCGTCACCACGGTGGCCGAGAAGGAGTTCAGCGGACCGCTGTTCCCCGGCCTGCGCAAGGTCTACCCCGACGAGTCGACCTACATCGACCGCACCACGATGAACACCTGGGAAGACAAGCGGGTGGTCAAGCAGGTCGAGAAGTTCGGCCACAAGAAGCTGGTCATCGCCGGCCTGTGGACCGAGGTCTGCGTCGCCACCGCGACCCTCTCGGCCCTCGAGGACGGCTACCAGGTCTACGTGATCACCGATGCCTCCGGCGGTGTCAGCCCCGAGGCTCACGAGCGTTCGATCCAGCGCATGATCCAGGCCGGCGCGATTCCGATGACCTGGATGCAGTACCTGCTCGAGCTGCACCGGGACTGGGCCCGGGTCGGCAAGTACGAGCAGGTCACCGCCATCGCCAAGGAGCATGGTGGCGGCTACGGCCTCGGTATCGACTACATCAAGACCATGCAGAAGTGGTGGAAGGAAGGCGGCGGTCACTGATCGCGGCCTGAATCTGCGGGCGGCGGACGACCTCGTCTGCCGCCCCTGCTTCGTCCCTTGCGGGCCGTTCTTATCCCGCATCCTCTGAAAGGACACGAAGGTGGACGCGCGGACCCTCCTGGGCGTGGCGGTCTTGCTGCTCTGCGTGGCGGTGACTCCCGGCACGGCGGAGGAACCGGTGGACGCCGGGCAAGAGGCGGACACGGCGGCCGTACCACACGACGACCGCCGCGGCTTCGCCCCCATGCGGCATGACGAGGACTGGGGCTTCCTGGCCGACACGCCCTCTCGGCGGGAAGCCCTGGACCCGGTCAAGTACATGCCCTTCGGCAAGGCGAGCTACGCCACCCTGGGCGGGGAAGCGCGTCTACAGTTCGAGCGCTACGAGAACCTCGATTTCGAGGAAGATCCGCAGCTGACCGACAGCTACCTGCTCTGGCGCATGATGCTTCACGCCGATGTGCGCTTCGGGGAGCGTTCCCGGGCATTCCTGCACCTGCAAAGCGGACTGGTCTCGGACCAGAGCCTGCCGCCGGGGCCCGCGGATCGAGACGACGTGGCCGTCCACGAGGCCTTCGTCGAGTTCGGTGTCGGTCGTGGCGGCAGGGATGTGCGCGCCGGCGCGGGAACGCTACGGGTAGGGCGTCAGGAGTTGCGCTACGGATCCCAGCGTTTGCTGGCCGTGCGTGAAGGTCCCAACATCCGCCGCTCCTACGATGTGATCAAGTGGCTCGGCTCCGCGGGTGACTGGCAGCTGGACGCCTTCGTGGCGCGCCCGGTGTTGAAGCGCCCGGGTGTGTTCGACGACACCACCGAGGATGACCGCACCCTCAGCACGTTCTACGCGACGCGAAGTGTTCCCCGTGGAACACTCGACGTGTACTACATGGGGTTGCGTCACGACGACGCGCGCTTTCAGTCAGGCGTTGCCGATGAACGACGCCACTCGGTCGGCAGTCGCTACGCACTCGCCAGTGAACGCTTCGATATGGATGCCGAGGCGCTACTTCAATGGGGAAGCTTCGGCAATGGAGACATCCGCGCCTGGACAGCGACGGCGGATCTCGGCTGGCGGGTGGGTTCAGGCGAGGAGGCATCCCGTCTCGGAGCGCGGGTCAGCCTGATCAGCGGCGATGGGGACGGCGAGGGGGGCGACCTCGAAACCTTCAACGCGCTGTTCCCCCGCGGCAACTACTTCGGCGAGTCGGCGTTGGTCGGGCCGTCGAACCTGATGGCGCTCCACCCCAACATCTCCTTCCGCGCCGGTGAGGTGGCACTCGAGGTCGGCTGGGACGTCTACTGGCGCCACCGCACCCAGGACGGCCTCTACGGCCCCGGCGGCAACCTGATCGTCGAGGGGGAACCCGGCGCCGGCCGGTACATCGGCCACGAGCTCTCGATCACCGCGGCCTATGCGGTGGGCCGGCACCTCGAGTTTGGGGCGGGGCTGTCCCGTTTCGAGGCCGGGAGCTTCCTGGAGCGCTCGGGGCGGGCGGATGTGAACTACGCGATGGCGTTCGGGACGTTCAAGTT
>CAZBZH010000601.1:0-3184 GCA_964496265.1 uncultured Acidobacteriota bacterium
CAGGCGCTCCAGGCTCTCGACGATGAGCCCTTCGCCACCCAGCTGCAGAACCGGATCCTGTCCCACGCCAACGAGACCGGCGGCAAGCTGACCCTGCAGGAGCAACTCGATGACGGCTACGCCCGGCTGCTGCATAGCTCCAATCGGACCCAGTGCGCCGTGTTGAGCGCGCTCGCTCGGCGGCCGCTCGATACGCTGCGGGACGCGGGGGCCGAGGGCATCCCGTTCAAGATGGTCAAGGCGTTGGTCGCGGCCCGTTCGGCGCGGGACCGCTTCGAGAATACCCAGGAGAACGTCTTCTGCATGAACGCCCTGGTCGACTACTCCCGGGCCTTCGAGCAGGTCGATCCGAAGTACCGGGTGCGGGTCAAGCTGGGGGGCCGCTCCCTGGGCAAGGCCTCCCTGGAGGGCTACCGCGGAGCGTCGGTGCAGTTCGAACGGCCGATCGCCGAGGGGGATGCCGGCCGGGAAACCGAGCTGCGCATCGAACGCAAGGGCCGCGGCCGGTTGTACTACGCCACCCGCCTGCAATACGCCCTGAGGAATCCCTCGCCCGACCCGGTGATGGCCGGCGTCGAGGTGCACCGGGAGTACAGCGTGGAACGGGACGGGGGCTGGGTTCTGCTGGACGACCCCGCCGAGGTGCGCCGGGGCGAGCTGGTGCGGGTGGACCTCTACGTCTCCCTTCCGGCTCCCCGGCACTACCTGGTGGTCGACGATCCGATTCCCGGCGGCCTGGAGCCGGTCAACCGGGAGCTGGCCACCGCGTCCCGCTTCGACGCCGACAAGGCCGAGGCGCACTATCCCGCCGACGCGTACTTCCATCGCCACGGCGACTGGCGTTTCTACGAGTCCAGCCGCTGGAGCTTCCATCACCGGGAGCTGGGCCACGACCGGGCGGTGTTCTACTCCGACTATCTGCCCGCCGGCCGCTACCACCTCTCCTACGTGGCCCAGGCGATCGCGCCCGGCAGCTTCCGGGCAATGCCGACCCACGCCGAGGAGATGTATGCCCCGGACGTCTACGGCAAGGGGCCGCTCGAGACCCTGCAGGTGGTCGAGGGAGGTGAGTGATGAGGATCGAAGGCAAGCGCTTGCGTGACGGGATCAAACTCGGCGGGGTGGCCGGCGTCGTCGCGCTGTCGGCCTTTACCCTGGCGACCTGGTTATCGCTCCATCCGGCTCCCCGGCACCTGCCCGGTCTGGCCGGCAGCGGGACCCATCCGATCGTCGAGGCCCGGGACGGCCGGCGGCTCTCGTCGACCTACGAGAACCGCTGGAACATTCACGACGTGGTGCCGCTGTATGCGGTGCCCGAGACCCTGCGCCAGGCCTTCCTCGTCGCCGAGGATCGGCGCTTCTACGAGCACAACGGGCCCGACTGGCAGGCGCGTTTCTCCGCCGCCTGGCAAAACGTGATGGCCGGCGGCCGGGTGCGCGGGGCCAGCACCATCACCGAGCAGAGCGCCCGGATCCTGAACCCGCGGACCCGCAGCGTCTGGGCCCGCTGGCTGGAAGGCTTCGAGGCCGGGCGTCTGGAGCGGCGCTTCGGCAAGGGCGCGATCCTCGAGTTCTACCTCAACCAGGTGCCCTTCGGCGGCCGGCGCCGCGGGGTGGTGCAGGCGGCGCGCTACTACTTCGATCGGGATCTCGAGACCCTGAGCGTCAAGGAGATGCTGACCCTGGCGGTGCTTGTGCGCAGCCCTTCACGGCTCGATCCGCGCAAGGGGCATCCGACCCTGGACCCCACGATCAAACGCCTGGCCGACGCCATGCGCGAGCGCGGGCTGCTCGACGAAGCCGGGTACCGGGCCGCGACCGAGCCGCCGTTGGTCACCCGGGAGCACGAACTCGAACTGGAGGCGCCGCACTTCGTGCGCCGGGCGCTGGGGCAACAGGCAGCGGGCGGCGGCGCCGTGCGTTCGACGCTGGACGTGCCGCTGCAGCGGGAGGTTGCCGGCCTGCTCCAGCATCAGGTGGAGCTGTTGAAAGCCCGGGGCGTGACCGACGGCGCCGTGCTGGTGGTGGACCACCACCGGGACGAAGTGCTGGCCTGGGTCAACGCCGAGGGGGTGGGCCGCGCCGAGGAGAGCCGGGATATCGACGCCGTGCTGACACCGAGGCAACCGGGTTCGACGCTGAAGCCGTTCGTCTACGCCATGGCGCTGGAGCAGGGCTGGACCGCGGCGACCTTGATCGACGACAGCCCGCTGGAAGCCGCGGTGGGCAACGGGCTCCACGCCTTCCGCAACTACAGCCGGACCTACCATGGCCCGCTGCGTCTGCGTTCGGCGTTGGCCAGCTCGCTGAACGTGCCTGCGGTGCGGGCCCTGGGGCAGGTCGGGGCGGCGCCGCTGCTGGAGCGCCTGCGCGAGGCGGGCTTTCACTCGTTGAGCGAGGGGCCCGAGGTCTACGGGGACGGGTTGGCACTGGGTAACGGCGAGGTCACCCTGCGGGAACTGGTCGAGGCCTATGCGACCCTGGCCCGGGGCGGGATCTGGCGTCCGCTGCGCGAGCTGGGGGACGGTGGTTCCCGGGGCGCCGAGGCCCGGGAAGTGTTCGATCCCGCCGTCGCCTCGCTGATCGGCGACATCCTGTCGGATCCCGATGCCCGCAGTCTGGAGTTCGGCCAGGGAGGCGTGCTGGACTTCCCGGTGCAGACCGCGGTGAAGACCGGCACCTCCAACGACTACCGGGATGCCTGGGCGGTCGGCTTCTCCGACCGGCATACCGTCGGGGTCTGGCTGGGCAACCTGGATCGCCAGGAGATGCGTGGCGTCACCGGGTCCGTCGGGCCGGCGCTGGTGCTGCGGGGTGTCTTCGCCGAGTTGCGCCGCCGTGACGGCGCGGCGGGCTTGCCCCTGGACCGTCAGTTGGTGGAACGCCGGATCTGCCGCCACAGCGGCCGGGCGCCGGTGGAAGGATGTCCGGTGATGACCGAGTACTTCCGTGAGCGCCACGTGCCCGATGGGAAATGCGCGCTCCACGGCGTGAATCACGCCCCGCTCCGGGCGGCCGGTTCCCCGGCACCCAGGTTGGCGCGGCCGACCCAGGGCATGCACGTGGCGATGGATCCCCGCATCCCCGATGAACTGGAGGCGCTGCCCCTGGAGTTGGAGCAGCCTGCTCCCGGCGCCCGGATCGTCTGGTACGCCGACCGCAAGCCGGTGGCCCGGACTCGAGG
>CAZBZH010000602.1:0-3179 GCA_964496265.1 uncultured Acidobacteriota bacterium
AGGCCGCCCGGGAGCACCTGACGGAAGCGCTTCAGGTATGGCGCGACGAGGAACACCTGGAACGGGAGGTCACGGCCCAGCTGGAACTGGCCTCGATCGACCGCGGCCAGGGACAGGCCGCCGGCTCGCTACGGCGACTCGAGCAAACCCTGGCGACGATCCAGCGGATCGAGACCGACCGGGTCCGCGCCAAGCTGGAAGAAGAAGCGGTCTTCCAACTCGCCACGACCTACGAGCTCCTCGGTCGGAGCAAGGCGGCGCTGGAAGCGATGCGGCGCCACGAATCCCTGCTGCGCCAACGGCTCGAATCCGAGCGCACCAGCAGTCTGGCCGACGCCACGACCCTGTTCGAGCTGGACATGCAGCAGAAGGAGATCGAACTCCTCGAACAGAAGGAGGCCTATCAGGCGCTGGTGCTCGAACGCCAGAACCAGAGCAAGCAGGCGCTGCTGGTGCTGTTCGCGCTGCTGCTGATCGTCGGCGGCCTGCTCTACAACCGGGAGCGGCTGCGCGCCCGGGCAGCCGAGGAGACCGCCCGGCACGAGCGCGAGAAGGCCGCGCGGCTGGACCAGATCAAGGTCCTCTCGGGACTGCTTCCGATCTGCGCGGTCTGCAAGAAGATCCGCGACGAGGCCGGCTACTGGAACCAGGTCGAGGCCTACATCGACCGCAACTCCGAGGCGACCTTCACCCACGGGCTCTGCGAGGGCTGCATGGAAGCCCAGCTTCGCGAGCTGATGAAGGAATCCTAGCCGCGGCAGACCCGCGCTCTACTTCTTGGACGGCCGGAAGACGTGGGTGCTCTGGCCGAAGAAGACCTCGGCCGACTCCATCACCGTTTCCGACAGGGTCGGATGCGGGTGAATCGAGAGCTTGAGATCGGTGGCGGTCGCCGCCATCTCCACCGCCAGCACACCCTCGGCGATCAGCTCGCCGGCGCCGGGACCGCAGATACCGACACCCAGCACCCGCTCGGTCTCCGGGTCGAGGATCAGCTTGGTCACGCCGTCGCTACGGTCGAGGGTCTGGGCCCGCCCCGAAGCCGCCCAGGGGAAGCGGGCCACTGAGACCTTACGGTCCCTGGCCTTGGCCTCGGTCTCGGTCAGGCCGCACCAGGCCACCTCGGGATCGGTGAACACCACCGCGGGAATCGCGGCGGGCTCGAAGGCCACCTTGTGGCCGGCGATCGCCTCGACGGCTGTGCGCCCTTCGTGGGACGCCTTGTGGGCCAGCATCGGCTGCCCGACCAGATCGCCGATGGCGTAGATCGAGGGCTCGCGGGTGCGTAGCTGCGCATCGACCTGCACAAAGCCGCGATCGTCGACCACCACCGCCGTGTTCTCCAGGCCGATCCCGGCGGAGTTGGGCTTGCGACCGATGGAGACCAGCACCTTGTCGAACAGCTTCTCGCCGTCGCCGGCGTTCTTGCCCTCGAAGCGGACCTTGACGCCGTTCTTCTGCACCTTCATCCCGGCGACCCGGGTCTCGAGCAGCACCGCGTCGACCCGTTCCTCGATCTTGCGGGCCAGCGGCCGCACCAGATCCGGATCGGCACCGGCCAGCAGGGACGGCATCATCTCGACCACGGTGACCTTGCTGCCCAGAGCCGCATAGACGCTGCCGAGTTCGAGGCCGATGTAGCCGCCGCCGACGACCAGCATCTTGTCCGGCACATCGTTCAACTCGAGAGCGCCGGTGGAATCGAGAATGCGCTCGGGATCTTCGGGGAAACCGGGCACCTTCGCCGGCTCCGAACCGGTGGCCAGGATCGCGTGCTGGAACTCCAGCGTCTCGCGGCCGCCTTCGACCCGATCGATCTCGACGCGATGGGCGTCGAGCAGCCGGGCCCGGCCGCGGACGAAGCGAACCTTGCGCAGCTTGGCCACCTGGCCGACACCGCCGGTCAGCTTGTCGACCACCCGCTCCTTGAACTCCCGCAGCTTGGCCAGCTTGATCCGGGGCTCGCCGAACTCGATGCCCCACTCGGCGGCGTGGCGGGTCTCGTCGAGTAGCTTCGCCACGTGCAACAGCGCCTTGGAGGGAATGCAACCCCGGTACAGGCAGACCCCGCCCGGGTTGGCTTCGAGGTCGACGAGGGTGACCTCCATGCCCAGGTCGGCCGCGAGGAACGCGGCGGCATAGCCGCCCGGTCCGCCGCCGATGACGGCGAGTTGGGTCGTCGAAGTCTCGGCCACGGCTCAGCCCTCCAGCGCGACGAGGACCGGGTTCTCCAGCGCCTCGGCGATCCAGCGCAGGAAACGGGCGGCGTCGGCGCCGTCGATCCAGCGATGATCGTAGGAGAGCGACAGCGGCAGGATCGTGCGGGGCACGAACTCCCCGTCCTTGTAGACCGCCTGCACCTCGCCGCGGCCCAGTCCGAGGATCGCCACGTCGGGGAAGTTGAGAATCGGCGTGAAGTAGGTCGTGCCCAGGCCGCCCAGGTTGCTCAGGGTGAAACAGGAACCCTGCATCTCGTCGGGGGTCAGCTTGCGATCCCGGGCGCGCTTGGCCAGATCGCCGACCTCGACGGCCAGTTCAATGGCGTTCTTCCGATCGGCATCGCGAATCACCGGCACCAGCAGACCCCGGTCGGTGTCCACCGCCACGCCCAGATGCACGTACTTCTTGCGCACCACCTCACCGTTCTGCAGGTCCAGCGAGGCGTTGAACTGGGGGAAGACCTTGAGCGCGCTGGCCGCGATCTTGAGCGCGATGGCGGTGACGGTCAGCTTGGCGCCGACCTTCTCGGCCCGCTTGCCGAAGGCCCGGCGGGCCGCTTCCAGGTCGGTGATGTCCGCCCGGTCGTGCTGGGTCACGTGGGGCGCGGCGTTCCAGGTCGCCGTCAGCTTCTCGGCCGCCGACATGCGCAGCCGGCTGAGCTTCTCCCGCTCGATGGGACCGAAGCGGGACTGATCGGGCAGTTCCATGATCGTCGCGCCGCCGCTGGGCGCCGGACGCTGCATCTGTTGCTTGACGAACTGTTTGACGTCTTCGATGGAGATCCGGCCGGCGGGACCGGAACCGGGCACCCGGCGCACATCGACGCCCAGTTCACGAGCGACCCGGCGAACCGAAGGGGCCGCCGGCGGCGGATCTCCCGGTTCGGGCTGGGCGCCACGATTGAACTCGACCACCTCGGCCATCGGTGCAACCAGTTCGTCCCGCTCCCCGTCCTCAAA
>CAZBZH010000603.1:0-3174 GCA_964496265.1 uncultured Acidobacteriota bacterium
GCGCCAAGAGCGGCAAGAAACCTCGCCCCAAGGGGGGGAAGAAGGCCGCCAAGACGGGCAAGAAGAAGACCGCGACAGCTCCCAAGGGGGCTTCGAAGAGGAAGGCCGTCAAGAAGAAGGCCAGGAAGAAATCCAAGAGCAAGCCGGGTCGCGCCGGCAAGAATTAGGAGGCGCGCCTTTGAGTCTCAGCAGCGGGCATCTGCTCGGCATTGCCAACCTGGACGCGGACGAGATCGTTCGCATCCTGGATACCGCCGAGACCTTTGCCGAGATCTCGACTCGCGAGATCAAGAAGGTCCCGACCCTGCGCGGTCGGACCGTGGTCAACTTCTTCGTCGAACCGTCGACCCGGACACGCTCGTCCTTCGAGTTGGCCGAGAAACGACTGTCCGCCGACTCCCTCAACTTCTCGGCTTCCAGTTCGAGCTTCAGCAAGGGGGAGTCCCTGCTCGACACCGCGCGAACCCTGGAGGCGATGACGCCGGACTTCATCGTCATGCGCCACTCCCAGCCGGGGGCGCCGCACTTCCTGGCGAAGCACGGGCAGGCCTCGATCATCAACGCCGGCGACGGGCCCCATGAGCATCCGACCCAGGCGTTGCTCGACGCCTACACGATTCGCCAGCACAAGGGCAAGATCGACGGGCTGCGGGTCGCCATCGTCGGCGACGTGCGGCACAGCCGGGTCGCGCTGAGCAACATCCATCTGCTGACCAAGTTGGGGGCGTCTGTGGTCGCCTGCTCGCCGCCGACGATGTTGCCCCGGGGGCTCGAGACCCTCGGCTGCCAGGTGACCCATCGGCCCGCCGAGGCGCTGGAAGGGGCCGACGTGGTGATGGGCCTCCGGGTTCAACTCGAACGGATGACCTCGGGCTTCTTCCCCTCGCTGCGCGAGTACGCGCGGCTCTACGGGATCAATCGTGAGCGGCTGCGCCACGCCAGGTCCGACGCCATCGTGATGCACCCGGGGCCGATGAACCGGGGTGTCGAGATCGCCGGGGATGTGGCCGACGGAGAGCGTTCGGTGATCCTCGAACAGGTGACCAACGGAGTGGCCGTCCGCATGGCGGTGCTCTATCTGCTCGCGGGTGAGCGGGACAAGGCGGCCTAGGCGTGAAGCAAATCCTGTTGAAGAACGGCCGGGTGATCGACCCGGCCAACGGAATCGACGGCCCTGCGGATGTCCTGCTCGAGAAGGGCAGGGTGCAGAAGGTCGGCGCGCGGATCTCCCCGGGAGGGGCCGAGGTCGTCGACTGCAAGGGGCTGCTGGTCTGCCCCGGGTTCATCGACATGCACGTGCACCTGCGCGAGCCCGGTCAGGAATGGAAGGAGACCATCGAGACCGGGACCCGGTGCGCGGCCCACAGCGGGTTCACCGCGGTGGCCTGCATGCCCAACACCACGCCGGTCAACGACTCCCGCTCGGTCACCGAGTTGATCGTCAACGCCGCCCGGGATCGCGGCATGGTGCGGGTCTACCCGATCGGCGCGGTGAGCAAGGGGCAAAAGGGGGACGAACTCGCCGAGATGTCGGACATGGTCGACGCCGGCGCGGTGGCCTTCTCCGACGACGGGCATCCGGTGCGCTCGAGCCTGCTGATGCGCAAGGCGCTGGAGTACTCCCAGATCTTCGGCGTGCCGGTCATCGACCACTGCGAAGACCGGGAACTGGTCGACGGCGGCGTGATGAACGAGGGGGACGTTTCGACCCGGCTCGGCCTCAAGGGCTGGCCCAGCGTCGCCGAGGACATCCTGGTACAGCGGGACATCCTGCTCGCCGAGTACACCGGCGGCCACGTTCATATCGCCCACATGTCCACGGGCAAGGCGGCCGAGTTCGTGCGGCGGGCCAAGAAGCAGAAGGTCAAGGTGACCTGCGAGGTCACCCCTCACCACTTCGCGTTGACCGACGAGGCGGTCGGCGAGTTCGACACCGACGCCAAGATGAACCCCCCGCTGCGCTCCGAGGCGGATCGCAAGGCGTTGATCAAGGCGATCGCCGACGGCACCATCGACGCCATCGCCACCGACCACGCGCCCCATCACCCCGACGAGAAGTGCGTCGAGTTCGCCTGCGCTCCCTTCGGAATCATCGGGCTGGAGACGGCGATTCCGTTGAGTATCGACCTGTTGGTTCACGCCGGGGTGATTCCCTGGAACCGCCTGGTGGAATTGTTCACCGTCAACCCGGCGCGTATCCTGGGGATCGATGCGGGGACGCTGACTCCGGGCGTCGCGGCCGACGTGACGGTGATCGATCCGGAGCGGGAGTTCGTCGTCGACAAGTCGACGACCGAGTCCAAGAGCGTCAACACTCCGTTCCACGGCTGGAAGCTGCGCGGGTGTTCGGTGCTGACCATCGTGGGCGGACGGATCGTCCACAATCGAGATGAGTGAGGCTTCGATGGCTGATCGACCCGAGGTCGTGTTCGAGACGGATTTCGATGAGGTGCCCAGGATCTCACGGGGCAAGGTCCGTGACATTTACGACCTGGGCGAATCGCTGCTGATCGTGACCAGCGACCGCTTATCCGCCTTCGACTACGTCCTTCCCGACCCGATCCCCGAAAAGGGCAAGGTGCTCAACCAGGTCGCCGCCTTCTGGTTCGATCGCTTCTCGCAGATGGTTCCGAACCACCTGATCGAGTTGGATGTGGAACGCTTCCCTGAGGTGCTCGCGCCCCACCGGAAGACCCTGGCCGGCCGTTCGGTGATCGCTCGCAAGCTGGAGATGCTGCCGATCGAGTGCGTGGCCCGGGGTTACCTCTCCGGTTCGGGTTGGAAGGAGTACCTGCGAGAGGGCACCGTCTGCGGGATTCCGCTGCCCGAAGGGCTGACCGAATCGGCGCGGCTGCCCGAACCGATCTTCACCCCGGCGACCAAGGCCGAGAGCGGCCACGACGAGAACATCTCCTTCGAGCGGGCGGTCGATCTGGTCGGCATCGACGTGGCCGAGAAGGCCCGGGAACTGACCCTGGCGCTCTATGCGGCCGGCGTGGACTACGCCGCTTCCAGGGGCATCATCATCGCCGATACCAAGTTCGAGTTCGGGCTCGACGGCGACACCCTGGTGTTGGCCGACGAGGTGCTGACTCCGGACTCCTCCCGGTTCTGGCCGGCGGATCGCTACGCGCCGGGCAAGGCCCAGCCTTCCTTCGACAAGCAGTACGTGCG
>CAZBZH010000604.1:0-3164 GCA_964496265.1 uncultured Acidobacteriota bacterium
TACACTCTTTCCCTCGACGACGCTCCGGTGCGGGCTGGCGACTTCGGCGTAGTCGTTGCCCGGCACACGGAACCAAACGTGCCAACCCACCGCCCCGAGTAGCCGCCACAATTCCGGCCCTTTGATCTTGCGAAGGTCCAGATGATCCTGAGGCGTTGCGTGCAACTGAACCGCGGAGATTCCCGGACCAAGCTTCGGAACCAGTTCGAGGAAGCGGGACGTATCGACCACGAAGTCCACGTCGACTGCACGGGCCAACACGGGCTCAGGCGACAGCGGATCCCCGACAGGCAACAGGAATCTCTCCCACTGCCAGCGACCGAGGCACACCTCCCAGCAAAGCACGTGCGGCACTTCGGGGTCGACCAGGCTCGAGACGATCTCCACACCCGGGAAGTCCAGGAGTGCCCAGTACACGCCGGGAGCGACCTCCTGGATCACGTGGGGCTGCGGGTTCTTTGATTGGTCCATGATGTAGTTGGCACACCCGGAGAGATTCGAACTCCCGACCCTCTGCTCCGAAGGCAGATGCTCTATCCAGCTGAGCTACGGGTGCGTGTAAGTGCGTCGAGTCTAGCATGGGGCCGACGCGCTGAACGCCCCGGCCCCAGCGGCTCGAGCCTCGCAACGGATCGTCAGTTGATGCAACAGCGGTGGCCCACATCGCAGGCGCCGTCGATGTCGTCCCGCTGATCCTCGGGGGTCCAGCAGGTGTTCTTGCAGATGGCGTCCCAGTGTTCCCCGCAGCGGGTCGGATCGGGGTCGCCGGACTTGCCCTCGCAGTACTCGTAGACGCAGTTGGCCACGCCGAAGGCGATGGCGTTACAGACATCCGCCTTGGTCGGCGAACGGATCAGGCGAGTGAAACCGCAGGCAAAGGCGAAGGCCTTGTCCACCCTGCCCCCTTCGCCGCAACAGGCCGCGCAGTCGTCGAAGTAAAGGTGCGTCACGCAGCGCCCGCCGCCGGCATCGGGCGCCGCGGCGCGGCAATCGTCGAGCATCGAGGGCAACACCCGCGCCAGACGCAGCCACCCGAAGAGGAGGGTGCGCCAGGCGTTCTCCTCGGTCTGGGTCACCGAGTCCAGCCCCTGTTCGAGCTGGGCCAACACCGTCTCCAGCAGGCGGTAGACCCGCGACTCGGCCAGCCGTGAGCAGTCGACGATGTCGTGGCCGATCAACTCCAGCTCCCCCGCCCGGGTCAGCCGGTAGCGCACCGTGCCGGCACCGGCGACGGAGACATGCACCGCGCCGTCGGGGGTATCGGCGGTCCGGTGGATCAGTTCGACCTGAATCCGCTCCAACCGGTGCCAGGCGCTGAGGGTCGAGACCGACTCACCGATATCGAGCAGCCCATCCAACGGCCCCTCGGGCGTGCGGACATGAAACGAGGCCGGGACACGCGCGCCACTGTCCGGGTCGCGCTCGAACCGAACCTCGAAACCCGGCGCCTCGGCCGGCCGGCCATCGGCGACCTGCCCGGCCAGCGGCAGCCCCACCATGACCGCCATCGAACAGACGACTCCCAGGATCATCACGGCAGCCGGCCGCGATCGAGAGAACAGCATGTGCACCTCCGTGGGAGGCTCAGGCGCGGGACTCGGGGAAGATGGGGCGGCCCCGGGGCGGAGTCACCGGGGTGGGTTGCTCAGGAACAACCGGGGATCTCGGCGAATTCGGGGGCTGGCCCGCCGGAAAGCCGGGCCGTCAGAGGGGCGCGAGGTGTGGGGTGAGTGACGGGGCTTGAACCCGCGACCCCCAGAGCCACAATCTGGTGCTCTACCAACTGAGCTACACCCACCACACGTCTTGCGCGCTCCGGAGGACCGGAGCAACGCGGGATTATAGCGCGCCCGGAGAAACGGTCCAACCCGGCTCCCGAACGTGACTTCGGGCCCTTGCAGGGGTCCTTTAACCTCTAGGCATTGAACCGGGACCCAAAACCGGCATCCGAACAAAGGAGAAACCCATGAGTGTGGCCAAGGTAACCGAGATCATCTCTTCCTCGTCCAAGGGCTTCGACGCCGCCGTCGAGCGGGGCATCAAGCGCGCCTCCAAGACCCTCAAGAACATCACCGGCGCCTGGGTCGAGAGCCAGAAGGTGGTGGTCGAGGACGGCAAGATCAAGGAGTACCGGGTGGTGATGAAGGTGACCTTCATCCTCAAGGACTAGTTCCACCCCGCCCGGCCCAGGCCGGGCCGACATGCTCGAGGCGGTCGGTCCAGACGCCGACCCCCTCGGGCAGCTCCCCCACCCCGGACGGGTCGTCGAAGCCCGTCGAGAACCCCTCGCCCCCGTAGTCGCCGAGCAGCACCACCTGGCTTCCCGCGGCGTCCATCCGGCGGACGAAACGATGGGGCCAGCCCCAGAGCCAGGGCGCGACGTTGGCCGGAATGGTCAGCATGGAGTCCCTGCAAGCCGCCGGCACATGACCACTCCAGCCGAGGGCGATGTAGCGGCTGAGACAGCGCTTGAGCTGCGGCCGGGTCACCGCTCCCAGTTCCGGATGCACCGCGACCACCGGCCGCACCGAGCGGGGCCCGCCGGTGAGCCAGATCTTCCCGCTGCGCCCCGGCTGAAGCACCGCGAGGCGCCGGGCCATCAACTCTCCCGAGGCGGCCTCGCTACCTTTCATGTCGATGACGAAGTCCCGATCGGGGAAGGCGTCCAGCACCTCTTCGAGAGACGGCATCATGCCCACCCCCTTGCCGCGAAAGGGAAAGGTCTTGCCGCCGTCGGCGGTGTAGCCGTAGCCGATGTCCAGTTGCTGCAGGTACTCCAGCGACTGCTGCCGGGTCACGCCGCTCCCCTCGGTGCGGCAGTCCAGGGTCCAGTCATGAAAGACGGCGAAGCGTCCGTCGGTGGTGGGGTGGACATCGAACTCCACCACGTCGGCCCCCATGCCGAAGGCGGCCTCGATCGAGACCAGGGTGTTCTCCAGATAGATGTGATCGGTGTCGACCATCCGGGCGGCGGTGCAGGTTTCGCCGGTGAGCCCTTCCCGCTCGAAGTCCTGGGCCAGGCCCCGGTGGGCCACGAGATAGGCCCGGGCCTTCCCCGGACCGGCGATCCAGGAACTGTTGATCAGCCAGATCGCGACGGCGGCGATGGCGACGAGGGCGGCCAGACGTTTGATCCACTTGCGCAGCATGATTCCCCCCTGAGG
>CAZBZH010000605.1:0-3153 GCA_964496265.1 uncultured Acidobacteriota bacterium
AGACAGTCGGAGGAGACGCCGTGGCAGAACTCGGATTCCGCACCGAAGCTCACCCGATCAGCACCGAGGAGGTCCAGGCCTTCACCTTGCGTGTCGCGGGGCGTGTGTCCGCACACGAGGTACCCGAGTTGCGCTCTCGCATCCTGGATGTACTGGACCGACAGAGTGAGGATCGCATCGTGCTCGCCCTCGGCGAGGTCGAGTCGATGGACACTGCCGGTGCCGCCGTCATGGTCGAGGCGATTCTCCGGGGCCGCAGTGCCGGCAAGAAGGTCCTGATTTGCTCTCCGAGCCCGTCGGTGATGCGCATGTTCGAGATGGCCGGGCTCGAAGTCGCCTTCGAGGCCTGCTGCCCCACCCCCGACGTGACCTGGCAACGACTCCAGAACTGAGCCGGTGTTGTTCGGCAAGGCGTTCCAGGCAGTCGGCTCGGCGACCCGCGAGTCGCTGATCCAGACCGGGGAGACCTGGAGGCTGTTCGCCGGCGCCTGCTCCCGCCTGGTCCTGGGCCCCTTCCGCGGCGAGCCGCTGCGTCTGCGCCAGGCGATCGGTTACGCCGTCGAGGCGGGCAACCGTTCGCTACCCCTGGTAGCGCTGCTCTGCTTTCTCGTCGGGGTGATCGTGTCGCTGCAGTCGGCCCATCAACTCCGCACCTTCGGCGCCGCCGACCTGGTCGCCGATCTGGTCGCCGTCTCGATGTCCCGTGAGCTGGGGCCGCTGTTGACGGCGATCATCGTCGCCGGCCGCTTCGGGTCGGCGATCGCCGCCCAGCTGGGAACGATGCGGGTCACCCAGGAGATCGACGCGCTGGATGTGATGGGTTTCGACGTGGTGTCCTACCTGGTCGCGCCCCGCCTGTTGGCCCTGGTGGTGGTGATGCCCTGCCTCGCGGTGTTCGCCGATATCGTCGGGATCCTCGGCGGCTGGGCGGTGGGCACCACCGCGCTCGGGATCGGCAGCCCCGCCTACCTTCAGCGCACCGCCGAGGCGCTGGAGCTCCAGGACGTCTGGGCCGGTCTGGCCAAGGCGATGGCCTTCGGTCTCGTGATTGGCCTGGTCGGTTGCCAGCAGGGCCTGGCGACCCGTGGAGGCCCCGAGCAGGTCGGCCGGGCCACCACACGGACCGTGGTGCGTTCGATCCTGTTGATCGTCGTCGTCGACCTGTTCGTCACGGCGCTGTTCTACGTGGGAGGTTGAGGGTGTCCGGCGAGTTCGCCATCCAGGTGCGTGGCCTGCGCAAGTCTTTCGGACCGAAGGAGGTGCTGCGCGGCGTCGATCTGGATATCCGCTTCGGCGAGACCACCGTGATCCTCGGCGGGAGCGGTAGCGGCAAGAGCACCCTGCTGCGCTGCCTGGTCGGGCTCGAGCAGCCCGATGCCGGCGAGGTGCGGGTGCTGGGCACCGACATCTTCTCGGCGGACAAGAAGACCATGGCGGCCCTGCGCCGCCGCATGGGGATGGCCTTCCAGGCCGGGGCGCTGTTCGGCGGGATGACGCTGTCGGAGAACGTCGAGCTGCCGCTGCTGGAGTTCACCGACCTGCCTCCGACCACGCGCCGGATCGTGGCGCGGATCAAACTGGGCCTGGTCGGCCTGGAGGATGCGATTCACCGCCTGCCGTCGCAGATCAGCGGCGGCATGGCCAAGCGGGCGGCGTTGGCCCGGGCCCTGGCCCTCGACCCGGAGCTGCTGTTCTTCGACGAACCGTCGGCCGGCCTCGATCCGATCACCTCGGCGGAGCTGGATCGCCTGATCCTGGAACTGCAGAAGGTGTTCTCGGTCACCACCGTGGTGGTCACCCACGAGTTGGAGAGCGCGTTCTCGATCGCCGACCGGGTGGCGCTGATGCACCAGGGGCAGTTCCGGGTGGTCGATGTGCCCGAAGTGGTCCAGCAACATCAGGATCCGGTCGTGCGAGACTTTCTCGACCGCCGGCCGCCGACGCAGGAACGGGACGCCGCGAGTCTGCTCCGGTTCATTGAGGATCTGTAGAGGTCATGAAGAAAGAAACCCGACTGGACGATCTGCAACTCGGCATCCTGGTGCTGACCGCCCTCGTGCTGTTGGCCCTGGGAACCCTGTGGTTGGCCGGGATGCGCCCGGGCACCGGAGGACGGGTGGCCTACCAGGTGCATCTCGACGGCTCGGGAGGCCTGCAGCCCGGCGCCGCGGTGCGTGTCGCCGGCGTGCGGGTCGGGCGGGTCCGCGACGTAACCCTCGATGCCGCCGCCGAGTGGCCGGTTACCTTCCAGATCGGCGTCGATCGGGAGATCGTGCTCCACGACGGTGCCTCGGCCACGATCGCCAGCCCCGGCATCTTCGGCGATCCCTTTCTCGCCATCGATCCCGGTCAGGATCCGGCGCCGAGGCTGGCCGAGGGCGCCACGATCTACGGCCGCACCAGCCCCGGCATGCAGGAGGGGCTGGCCAAACTGGATGAACTGGGCAGCCAGGCCGGCGAACTGCTGGCCAAGACCGGCCTGTTGATGGATCAGATCTCTGCCGAGGTCACGCCGCTGGTCTCCCGGGTCGAGCGCCTGCTGTCCGATCAGAACCTGGATTCTCTCGAGGGGCTGTTGGCCGATCTGCGGGGCACGATGGATGAGACCCAGCCGCGGATCGGGCCGCTGCTCGATCAACTGCAGACGCTGACCGCCGAGGCGGGGCAAGCGCTCGACGGGGTGCCGCAGTTGTCGGCGCAGCTTCAGTCGCTGACCGCCGACCTGCAGAACGCCCTGGGCCCCGACGGCGAGCGCCTGATCGCCGTGATGGATACGGCGCAAGACACCCTGGACGAGGCCGGCGGTTCGATGGCGCTGCTGTCGGACAATCGCGTGGCGATCGAACGAAGCCTGGCCGATCTCCAGACCTCGCTGCGCAACATGGTCGAACTGTCCCAGACGCTGAAAGAGAAGCCCTACAGCCTGATCCGGGTCAAACCCGAGCCGGATCGGCGTCCCGGAGACCGCTGATGCGCGCCGCCATTCTCGTTGCCCTCCTGTCGCTCTCGCTCCTGGCCGGCTGCGCCAAGGTGCCGCCGACCCACTACTACCACCTGGCACCGGGAGACGGGGTGTCGGCCGCGACCGAGCCCCCTCGCGTCGGAGTGCGCCCGTTCTCCGTCGACGCGCCCTACGACCGGGATCGTCTGGTC
>CAZBZH010000606.1:0-3149 GCA_964496265.1 uncultured Acidobacteriota bacterium
AAACCTGCACGAGGCCGCCGCCGATCACGTAGTCGTGGGTGCCGTCGTTGTCGACGTCGCCTGCGTCGGAGACGCTGTAGCCGAAGGCGCTGCCCGGCGCGCCGTCGATGACGTTGAGCACGTCCCCGGTGGCTCCGGAGTAGAGAGACACCCGGCCGGCGAAGCCGTCCCGGGCGATGGCGGGGATCAGGATCTCATCGACCCCGTCCCCGTTGACGTCGTTCAGCTGGCCCGCGACCCAACCGTACCAATCGCCGGTCTGGTCTCCCTGGAACAGCTCGAGAACTTCGACGTCGTCTTCGACGAACTGGGCGGACGCCGTGGTCAGCGCGGTGCACGCGAACAAGGCGAGCAAGATTCGGGATTTTCTCATCGACATTCCCTCGCGGTAACGCCCCTCGTGGCCTAGAGAGTGCGTCGGGACGGGAATGGCCGCTGTCGGAATCTTGCGCATGGCCGCAGCGAGACTCAGTGCGCGGTCGCGCGCACGTCGAGCATGCCTTCCAGTTCGGCGATACCCCGGCGTGAGAGCCGGGTGGCCAGTCGTGAAGGAGCCGCGCCGAAGGCCTGGCGGAAGGCGTAGGTGAAGTGGCTGTGGCTGGAGAAGCCCAGGTTGGCGGCCAGGGCGTCGAGCCGCCCGGCGGAATCGGGCAGCCGCCGCAGGGCGTGTCGCAGCCGTAGGTGGGTCAGGTAGCGGTGGACCGTGCTGCCGGTGCGTTTCTTGAACAGCCGGCAGAGCTGGAACTGGGAGACTCCCGCGGCGCCGGCGATCCGCTCCAGGGTCAGCGGTTGATCGAAGTGCACCGCCATGATCGCCTTGGCCACCTCGACCGCTTCATGATGCCGCTCGTTGAGGGAGCCGGGCAGGGCACCCCGCTCCCGGTAGGCGTGGGCGACGGCGCGGCGCACGATGCCTAGCACCGCCTCCTCGACCCGCAGCGGGTCCGGCTCCTCGGTGGATTCCAGGTACTCGAGCAGTAGCCGGTGGGTCAGGAACAGGTCCGCGGGACAGGGCCCGTGGTCGAAGGTGAAGGGGCGGGTCTCCCGCTCTTCCACCTCGGGGTCGAACGCGGCCACCGCGTCGCGGAAGGTTGCGTCCTCGACGTGGTACCAGTGGCAGTGGTCCCCCTCGGGGCTGACCTTGTCGCGGCGGTAAGCCTGGTCCTGGTTGTAGAACATCACCGTGTTGCAGTCGGTGACCACCGGTTGCCCGCCGTCGTGGGTGATGCTCACCGCGGTGCCGGGGAACACGATCACGGCGCGGCGGATCGGCCCGGTGCAGTTGAAGTTGGGTGCGCTTGCCGGCAGGTCGAACTGACCTACCGTGGTGGACGTGTCGTCCCGGCTGTATAGCCTCGAGTCGTACATGATCGATCCCCCTCTGGGCCGGCACCGCCTCGTTCGCCTCGTCCGCGTCGGGAGGCGATGTCCCGCCACGCCCGAAACTTAGGGCGAAACCAGGGGTTTCTTTCGGCGCGAGAATCGATGGCGCGGAGCGCGTACCGCAGCGAAAACCAAACCTTTGGAGTGGCTACGGGCCGTTGGTTGCAGGAGCGTCCGCAGCCGAATTCCCGAGGAGAACAGGGGGTTCGCTGAGGTTTGTCGGGGCGTCTCCCGGTCCGATCGGACGTGCGGATTCTTGAACCGGTCGCGCCCGCGAAAGTGGGCCGATACCCGGTTCAGCGCGCCGGCGGAATCGCCACCCGGAACTCGGCGCCGCCGGGCACGTTGTCCAGGCTGAACTCCAGGCCGTGGCGGTCGAGGATCTCGCGCACCAGGGTCAGCCCCAGGCCTCGGCCGTCCCGCTTGGTCGAGAAGAAGGGCGAGAACAGCTTTTCCCGGGTCTCTTCGTCGAGCCCTCCGCCGCTATCGATCACCGCCAGCTCCCACAACCCTTCGCGGCGTCCGAGATCGATGCGGATCGTGCCCTCCCGTTCGATCGATTCGGCGGCGTTCTTGATCACGTTGACCAGCACCTGTTCGAACTGATGGGGGTCCAGGTGCACCTGCGCCTCGTCGTCAGGCAGCGTGGTCTGCAGGGTGATCTGCCGTTCGGCGAGGTCGGGGCGCATCAGGTCGGCGAGATCGACGATCAGCCGGTCCAGCCGGCAGGGACCGGGCGCGGGCTCCGGCAGGCGCACCACGTCGGCGAACCCGTTCATGAAGCGCTCCAGGTTCTGCAGCCGGCGCAGTGAGACGTCCAGCGCCCGCTCGAAGTCCCCCCGGTCCTCTTCGGTGAGTTGGTCCCGGTAGTGGCGGCAGGACTGCAGCATCGAGCCGACGGCGCCCAGGGAGTTGTTGACCTCGTGGGACATCATGCGGATCAGCTTGCCGTAGGCCGCCTTCTCCGATTCCCGCAGCTCCCGGGTCAGTTCTTCGAGCAGGATGAAGCTGCGTTCGAAGCCCCGGTCGATCAGCCCGACCCGGCGGCAACGGATGCGCCGGCCCCCCTGGAGCGCCACCACGGTGCTGTCCCCGGTTTCCAACCGGGCCAGGGCCCGGCCCAGCGGGCCGGGGAGTTCGGTCAGCGCCAGCCCCTCCAGGTCCTCGAGGCTGTTCTTCAACATCTCGGCTGCCGCGCGGTTCGGTGTGCGGACCCGCTGCTCGAAGTCGACGTTGAGGAAGCCGGAGGGGGAGGCCCCCAGCACCTTGTCCATCAGCACGTGCTGTTCCTGGAGCTTGAGCCGTTCCTCCCGCAGTCGCTCGATCATCTCGTTATAGATGTCGATCAGCGTGTCCATCTCCGGCTGGCCCACATGGCGGAACTGGGAGGAAAAGTCCCGCTCGCGAATCAGGTCGGCGCCGGTGCCGATCAGTTCCAGCGGCACGAAGAACTGCCGCACGAGCATGTAGCCGGCCAGCGCCGAGAGCAGGAAGACCGCCTCGGCGGCGAGCAACCAGGGTCCCGAATCCCGCAGCGCGACCAGGGCGATCCCGCCGAGCAACGCGTGGATCACGATCAGGTACAGCAGCAGCTTGGCGCGCAGGTTCATCGCTCGGGATCGATCCCGTACTTCTGGAAGCGGCGATAGAGGGCGGCGCGGCTGAGTCCCAACGCCTCGGCGACCCGGCTGACGTTGGAGCCGTAGTGCCCCAGGCACTTCTCGATCATCGCCTTTTCCATCTGATCGAGGGTCATCTCACCGGCG
>CAZBZH010000607.1:0-3146 GCA_964496265.1 uncultured Acidobacteriota bacterium
ATCCGGATCCTTGTCGGTGCGGGTGCCGATCTTGATCGAGGTGGAGATCCGCGGCGTGTCCTCGGCGTGGAGCACCTCGTGGATGCGGGCGACGGTATCGAGGATCGTGCTCAGCTCCCCCTCGACGTTGGTGCCGAAGGCATGCTCCTGAACGGTCAGCCCGGATTCGTGGATGATCTGTTGCGCCCGGCGCACCTGCTTGCGCACCGAAACGCCGACGCCCAGCGCCACGACCTGGATCTCCGCCACCGCCTTCATACGGGCACGATACTACGCGGGGGGCCGGGTCAGAACTTCGGATCGAGTTTGACATCCTTCAGCTCACGCTCGAGCAGGGTCTCGTACAGCGAACTGGAGGCGGCGCCGTAGATCACCAGCGTCCAGAAGATCCCGTGCACCGCTTTGTCGACGCCGTAGCTCTTGGCAATGAGCGCCGCGACCACGTAGACGATCCCCGCGAGCAGGCCATAGATCACCTGCCGCCTCAGATCGAGTCCGTCGAACCAGGCTGCGCTGCGCCACCAGATCCCGGTGAGCGGGTTGCGCCGCATCTTGGCCGAGATCAGTAGTTCCAGGGCCTCGCCCCCGGAGGCGCCGACGCGCAGCGCGTCGAGGGCCAGCTCCCGGGCCTCGAGTGGGCGGCCGGCGTACAGTTCCAGCTTGCCCAGCAACACCAGGGCGTGGGTGTTCTCGGGGTCGCGGCGCAGGGCGTCGTCGGCGTGGCGCCGGGCCTCGGTCTGCTCTCCGCGGCGAAGGTGGCAGTCGCCGAGCTCGGCCAGCCGCAGAGCGTTCTCGGGCTCGAGCTCCAGCGCCCGGGTCAGGTCGGCCAGGCAGGCATCCTCGTCGTCCCGCAGACGATGCAGTTCGGCGCGCAGGCCGTAGTTGTCGGCGACGCCCGGGTCCAGGGCAAACAGTTGCTCGATCTGGGTCGCCGCGTCCCTCAACCGGCCCCGGGCGAGCCAGATCCAGCTCATCACGAAGTGGGCGGTGGGGGAGTCCGGGTCGAGGGTCAGCGCCGTGACCGCCGAGCGTGTGGCCGGGCCGAGCTCTTCTCTTGCCAACAGGCACAGGGCCATCAAGGCATGCGCCTCGGAGAAATCCGGGTCCTCGGCCAGGGCCCGGCGCACGGCCTCGGTGGCGCTCTCCAGGTTGCCCCGGTCGAAGGCGAGGCGAGCATGCTCCAGGTGCTGGGACATGCCGGCGATGATAGCCGGAATAGGAGCGGCCTCCGGGCTGTTCCAGCCTGCGCAACCGATCACCCCGGAGGAGAGCATGAGCGAACGGAGCGGCACCCGGAAGTACACCAGCGACATCGCCTTCAGCGCCAAGGTCAAGGAGATCCAGGAACGCAAGGGTTCCCGGCAGAGCTACGGCCGCATGGAGCAGACCCGAGGCTGGGCGGACCGGGTGACGCCGGAACTGGCCGAGTTCCTGGCGCAGCGGGATTCGTTCTACCTCGGCTCGGCATCGGCGGACGGGCAGCCCTATATCCAGCACCGGGGCGGCAAGCCGGGCTTCCTCAAGGTGCTCGACGATCGGACCCTCGCCTTCGCCGACTTCGTCGGAAACCGCCAGTACATCTCTCAGGGAAACTTCGCCGAGAACCCCAGGGCTTTCATCTTCCTGATGGACTATCCCAACCGCCGGCGAATCAAGATCTGGGGCCGGGTCCGGGTGGTGGAAGGGGAGGACGAGCTGCTGGCCAGGGTGCTCGACGAGGATTATCCGGGCCGGCCCGAACAGGTGATGCTGTTCGATGTCGAGGCCTGGGACGCCAACTGCCCCCAGCACATCCAGCCCCGGTTCACTGAAGCCGAGGTGCAAGCCGCGGTGGCCCCGCTGCACCAGCGCATCGCCGACCTGGAGCGGAAGCTGGCCGAGCGGGAGTAACAGGGCCGAGGCGCTATACTCCCGGGCCTTTCATTTCGAGCCGCCGGGAGAAGACCATGTCCGAGACGCGCCGGATCACCACCGCCAGCCCCTACGAAGAGGAGTTCGGGTTCTGTCGCGCTCTGCGCATCGGCGACCGCATCGAGGTTGCCGGCACGGCGCCGATCGGTCCCGACGGCAAGACCGTGGGCGTTGGCGACCCCGCAGCCCAGGCCCGCCGCTGCTTCGAGATCATGGTCGAGGCGATCGAGCAACTGGGGGGCAGCGCCCGGGACGTGGTGCGCACCCGCATGTTCCTGACCCACATCGAGGACTGGGAAGCGGTCGGCCGGGTTCACGGCGAGTTCTTCGGCGAGATCAAGCCGGTGGCGACGATGATCGGCATCGGCAAGCTGATCGACCCGGACTGGCGGGTCGAATTCGAGGCGGAAGCCCTCCTCCAGGACGGCGGGAACGGTTAGACTGCCCGGGCCCGTCGTGGCGAGGAGGATGCGATGAAGCGTGCGGTGTTGCTTGCGGGGCTGTTGCTGATCCTGGCGGCTTGCAACGGGAGCGGCGGGACGACCGCGCCCGAACCCGAACCGGAGCCGGCCCAGACCGAAGATGCCGGGCTGCAGCAGCTCGTCCAGTGGATGAGCGGTTCCTTCAGCAGCGAGCAGCAGTCGGTCGACGATGAGCGCTTCTTCCATATCCAGCTCCACGTCGCCCGGGTCTGGCCCGAGCGCGAGGACGCTTTCTGGCTCTACGTCGAACAGGCGGCCGCCTCGGCCCCCGAGAGCCCCTACCGCCAGCGGATCTATCGCCTGACCCGGCTGTCCGACGAGGTGATGGAGAGTCGCATCTTCGAACTGGCCGATCCCGAGAACTACGTCGGCGCCTGGCAGGATCCGACGCGCTTCGAAGGAGCCACGCCGGACAGCCTGACCTACCGCACCGGTTGTGAGGTGCTGCTCAAGTTTGCCGGCGATCGGGTGGTCGGCGGCACCCTGGGCAACCTGTGCAAGAGCGCGCTCCGCGGCGCGTCCTACGCGACGACCCGGGTCGACATCGGCGCCACCGGCATGGTCAGCTGGGACCAGGGCTTCGACGCCGAGGACACCCAGGTCTGGGGTAGCGAGGTCGGCGGCTATCGTTTCCTGCGGGTAGAGTGAGCCCCGGGCCGCCGCTCTGGGCGCGCCGGCGACTCTTCGTGGAGAGCGATCTTCAGCGGCCGGCGACGGCGTCCCGGGCGGGCTGACTCTCGTCGACCAGATACA
>CAZBZH010000608.1:0-2192 GCA_964496265.1 uncultured Acidobacteriota bacterium
ATGCCGTTTCGCCAGTCCAGCGAAGCCGTCGATCAAGCGGTAGCGGTGGCTTCGGCGTTAGGTGCGGTTGTCCTGATCCTGATGCTCGCGCCGCGGTTGCTGAAAGTAGGGGCGACTGTACGGTCGGCCTGAACTTCCCTTCATGATAATCACTTGTCGCGCCGCGTCTGTGTACGCGAACCGCCAGCAGTCAGGTACTCACTAGAGCTTCAGCGTCGAATCCGCCCGCAGCGTTGCGTCGGCGAACTCACCCCGCTCGTAGTACAGGAACCCCGCCGCGGCGATCATCGCCGCGTTGTCGGTGGTGTACTTCGGCGCCGGGATGTACACGTCGAACGACTCCTGCTCCGCCAACTCCTGGCAGGCCCGGCGCAGGCGGCTGTTGCAGGCCACGCCGCCGGTGACCAGCAGGCTCTTGACGTTTTCTCGCCGGGCGATCGCCAGGGTGCGGTTGAGCAACTGATCCACCGCGGCCTTCTGGAAGCTGGCGACGATGTCCCGCACTTCGTCCGAGGCCACGCCGCCGGTGGGGAGCTCGTGTCCCAGGTCCCGCTTCTGCACCAGGGTGCGCACGGCGGTCTTGAGCCCGCTGAAGGAAAAGTCCAGCGAGCGATCCTTCATTACCGTGCGCGGAAACTCGATGGCGGTCTCGTCGGCATCCACCGCCAGTTTGTCGATCACCGGTCCGCCGGGATAGCCGAGCCCCAGCAGTTTGGCCACCTTGTCGAAGGCCTCGCCGGCGGCGTCGTCCCGGGTGCGGGCCATCAACTCGTAGCGCCCCTCTTCCGGACAGAGGTAGAGCGAGGTGTGGCCGCCGGAGACCACCAGCGCCAGCGCCGGGTAGGCGATCTCGGGGTACTCGATGAATACCGAGCGCACGTGCCCTTCGAGGTGGTTGACCGCGATCAGCGGCAGGTCCCGCTGCCAGGCGATGGACTGCGCGGTGGCGACGCCGACCAGCAGCGAGCCGATCAGGCCGGGCCCGTAGGTCACGGCGATCGCGTCGATCTGGTCCAGCGTGGTGTCGGCCTTGTCCAGCGCTTCCCGCAGCACCGGGCCGATCGCCTCGATGTGCCGCCGGGAGGCGATCTCGGGAACCACGCCGCCGTACTTGCTGTGGGCGTCGATCTGGGAGGCGACGACCGATGAGAGCACCGTGCTGCGATCTTCCAGCACCGCGGCCGCGGTCTCGTCGCACGAGGTTTCGATGCCGAGGATGCGCGTCATAGGTCGAACAACGCGGCGAGGGATTGGGTGTAGGGCGGCCGGGCGATCCCCTTGTCGGTGACGATCGCCTTGACGTAGCTCGCCGGGGTCACGTCAAAGGCGGGGTTCTTCACGCCGACCCCTTCCGGCGCCACCGGTGTTCCGTGAAACTCGGTGACCTCCCGGGGATCGCGCTCCTCGATCGGGATCGAGTCGCCGTCGGGACAGTTGCGGTCGATGGTCGAGAGGGGGGCGGCCACGTAGAACGGGATGCCGTGTTCCTTGGCCAGTACCGCGACGTTGTAGGTGCCGATCTTGTTGGCGATGTCGCCGTTGGCCGCGATGCGGTCGGAGCCGACCACCACGATGTCGATTTCCCCCCGGCGCATCAGGCTGCCGCTCATGCCGTCGGTGATCAGCACCGTGTCGATGCCGTCCTTCATCAGCTCCCACGAGGTCAAGCGCGAACCCTGGAGGAACGGCCGGGTCTCGTCGGCCAGCACGGTCAGCTTCTTGCCCGCCTCGACGGCGCCGCGCACCACGCCGAGCGCGGTGCCGTAACCCGCGGTGGCCAGGCCGCCGGCGTTGCAGTGGGTCAGCAGGCGCGAACCGTCAGCGACCAACTCCGCGCCGAAGCGGCCGATCGCCTTGCAGGATTCCAGATCCTCGTCGTGAATCTGCTGGGCTTCGTGCTCCAGCCGGGCGGCGATGCCCTGGTTGTCCATCCCGCCGCTGCGCGCCTCGCCGGCGACCTGTTTCATCCGCTCGATGGCCCAGAACAGGTTGACCGCGGTCGGCCGCGCCGCGGCCAGGCGGGTGTAGTGCTGCTCCATGACCTGGTCGAAGCCGGCGGGGTCGCGATCCACGGCGTCGCTGGCGCCCATGGCCAACCCGAAGGCGGCGGAGACGCCGATGGCGGGCGCGCCGCGCACGACCATCTCGCGGATCGCGTCGGCGACCTCGCCGGGGGAGCGCAGCATCAGGTA
>CAZBZH010000608.1:2217-3145 GCA_964496265.1 uncultured Acidobacteriota bacterium
AGGGCAGCAGCCGCTGATCCAGCATGCGCACACCCTCGGAGGTGCGTTCGACGGTGATGAACATGCCCGGGATTATAGAGGCCGCGGCGCGCTTCGGCCGCAGGCAGGCAGGATTCGGGGCAGCCAGGCGCCCGGCAGGGTTCTCGGACGCCGAGTCGCCTCAGACGGGGCTAGGCCCGCAGGTCGTCGGAGGGTTCCTCGGTGGCGGGGGCTTCCTCGAGTTCCGGAGCGATCTCTTCCTCCGGCGACCAGGCGTCGTCGGTGACCGCCCGGAAGTAGGAGAGCCGCTGGCGGCCGAGCCAGTCGTAGAAGTCGGCGGCCTCCGCCAGGGTGTCGCCGACGCCGAAGCTACGGCGGCTGTCGTTCATCTGGGCGGTGCGCTCCAGCAACTCCTCGACGTTCTCGGTCAGGGTGCGGATCAGCGCCGTGTCGTCGAAGGCGCCGTCGTAGCCGGTCTCGACCAGCACCACGCCGTCGTGGCCGAACATCAGGTACTCGAGGGTCACCAGCTTGTTGCCGCCGCCGGCTTGCACCCGCTTGAAGGCCAGCGCTTCCCAGCCGTTCCAGGCCCAGGAGGGGTCGGTCAGCGACTCGGGCAGGGTGCCCAGCTCGAGCAGCAGCGCCCCCTTGCTCTCTTCATCCTGGTAGTCGTAGCGGGAGATCAGCACCGGCAGCGCCGACGAGCGGGTATCCCCGGTGACGCAGCTCTGGTCGGCGGGATCGCCGGAGTAGTCCCAGCAGGCCGGCCGCGGAATCTGCATGCCCGACGGGCCCTCCTCCACGACCCACTGCTCGCTTTCGCAGGGCAGGGTCAGGCTGCTCGAGGCCAGGGCGCCGTTCATGTAGGAGCCGACCTGGCTGAAGCGCACGACCAGAACCAGGGCGGAAACCGCGGCCGCAAGAATGATGGCGTTTCTCAGTTTGAACA
>CAZBZH010000609.1:0-3139 GCA_964496265.1 uncultured Acidobacteriota bacterium
CACCGTACTCCCTGCCTGACTCGAAACAGCGCCCGATCAAAACCCTGGTCTCCGACCCCCACCCCTGCTAAGAATCCCTCGTGGCCTCGAACGCCCGAGGGGGCGCCGAGACCGACCTGACCCTCTGGGGTCCGGTGCTCGAAGCGCCCTATTTCCAGGAAATTGAGGGCCGCGCCGGTCGCGGTCTCGGGGGGACGTGTGTCTCCGGCCTGGTCGACGGCTCCCGGGCGCTGGTGCTGTTCCTGCTCGCCCAGCGCACCCGCAAGCCGCTGATGCTGGTCGTTCCCGACGACGGCGCCCTCAACGCCTACCGCCGGGATCTGACGGCGCTGTGGGGCATGCATGGCCTCGATCCTCAGCGGGTGGTGGTGCTGCCGGCGCTGGACTCCGACCCCTACGACGACATTCCGCCCCACCCCGAGGTGCTGCGCGAGCGGGTGGTCGCCCTGGACCGTCTGGTGCACCGGCGGCTGGACGTGCTGTTGCTGCCCTCCCGGGCGTTGCTGAGCAAGCTGCCGTCGCCCAGCGAGTGGAGCGAGCGCTCGCGCACGATCAAGGTGGACGACGAGCTGCCGCCGGATCGCTTCATCCTGCAGGCGATCGCCGACGGCTACCGCCGGGTCGATACCGTAAGCGCTCCCGGTGAGGTCTCCCGGCGCGGCGGCATCGTCGACATCTTCCCGCCCGATGCCGATGAACCGGTGCGCATCGAACTGTTCGGCGACACCATCGATTCGCTGCGCTCCTTCGACACCGACCATCAGCGTTCGACGGGAACGCTGAAGGAGGCCTCCATCGGGCCGGCGATGGAGAACCCGCTGACCGAGGAGGCGCTGGGCCGCCTGGCGAGCTATCTCGAGGGCAGCAAGGTCCGCGGGGACAAGCAGCAGCGGGATCTGCGCCGCCGTCTGGAGATGCTGCGCAACGAGGGCTACTGGCCGGGGCTCGAAGCGTTGGCCGGGCTGACCGCGGCGAGGCCGGTCAGCACCTTCGACTACGCGCCGGGGCTGATGCTCGTCGTCGACGAGCCGGAGAAAAGCGAAGAGACGCTGACCCGCGCCGACTACGACATGCGCCGCTCCTATGAGGATTCGGACAACCGGGTGTTGCCGCCGCCCGACGAACTGTTCGGCGATCCGCTACAGATGCGGGACCGGCTGCGGGCGCCGGCGCTGATGCTGCAGGAACTGATCGGCGACAAGCCCCCGGGCACCGAACACGAAGTGCAGGTCGCCTCGCGCAGCATGCGCAACTTCTCGGGACAGCTCGCCGATCTATCCAAGGAACTGCGCGAACGCGCCGACACTGGCGCCCGCACGATCTGTCTGATGCGCGCCAGCGGCAGCGTCGAACGTCTCGGCGAGATCTTCGAGGAGCAGGGGCTGGCCGCGGCGATCACCAGCACCGAAGGGGAGACGCCGAAGAAGCTACCCAGCGAAGGCGGCCTGTTCGTTCAGGTCGGTGCGCTGCGCGCCGGTTTCGAGCTCCCCCAACAGGGTCTCGCCGTCATCTCCGAACGGGAGGTCTTCGGCGAACAGAAGAAACAGGCGGCGCCGAAGGGACGATCCCACGCGGCGTTCCTCTCCGACTTCCGCGACCTCAAGGTCGGCGACATGCTGGTCCACGTCGACCACGGCATCGCCCGCTACGCCGGCCTGGGCCGCCCCAAGGGGGGCAGCCTCAACCGGGACTTCATGCTGCTGGAGTTCGAGGGCCGGGACAAACTGTTCGTCCCGATCGATCGCCTCGATCTGGTGCAGAAGTACCGGGGGGTCGGCAGCGGCAAGCCGAAGCTGGACAAGTTGGGCGGCCCCGGTTGGGACAAGGTCAAATCCAAGGTCCGCAAGTCGGTCGAGAACATCGCCAAGCAGCTGATGGAGCTCTACACCCGGCGCCAGGCGGCCCGGGGCTACGCCTTCGCCAGCGACAGCGCCTGGCAGGAAGAGCTGGAGCAGGCCTTTCCCTACGAGCTGACCCCCGATCAGAAACGCACGGTCGAGGAGGTCAAGGCGGACATGGAGTCCGAGCGGCCGATGGACCGGCTGCTCGTCGGTGACGTCGGCTTCGGCAAGACCGAGGTGGCGGTCCGCGCCGCGTTCAAGGCGGTGATGGACGGTAAGCAGGTGGCGATGCTGGCGCCGACCACGGTGCTCGCGGCGCAACACCACGACACCCTGACACGACGCTACGCTCCGTTCCCGGTAAGGGTCGAGATGGTCTCCCGCTTCCGCTCGGCGGCGGAGACGAAAGAGACCGTCAAGCGCGTCGCAAGCGGCGAGGTGGATGTCCTCGTCGGCACCCACCGGCTGCTGTCGAAGGATGTGAAGTTCAAGGACCTGGGGCTCTTGATCGTCGACGAGGAGCAGCGCTTCGGCGTGACCCACAAGGAGCGGCTCAAGGAACTGTCGGTGGGCATCGACATTCTCTCGATGACCGCCACGCCGATCCCCCGCACGCTGCAGATGTCGATGGCCGGCGTCCGCGACCTGTCGTTGATCGAGACGCCGCCGCCGGGGCGCACGGCGATCCAGACCTTCCTGATTCCCTTCCGCCCCCACGTGATCGCCCAGGCGATCCGTCAGGAGATGCGCCGGGACGGCCAGGTGTTCGTGGTCCACGACCGGATCGAGACCCTGGGCGCGCTGGTTCAGGCGATCCAGGAGCTGGTGCCCGAGGCGCGGATCCTCTCGGGCCACGGCCAGATGGGAGAGCGCCGGCTGGAAGAGGTGATGACCGGCTTCTGTGACTACGAGGCGGACGTGCTGGTCACCACCAGCATCATCGAAAACGGTCTCGACATCCCCCGGGCCAACACGATCATCGTCAACCAGGCGGACAACTTCGGCCTGGCCCAGCTCTATCAGCTCCGCGGCCGGGTCGGCCGCAGCGCCCAGCACGCCTACTGCTACTTCGTCATCCCGGGCAAGGAGTTGCTCTCCGACGCCGCCCGCAAACGGCTACGGGCGCTCCAGGAGTTCAGTGAACTGGGCGCCGGTTTCCGGCTCGCCGCCGCCGATCTCGAGATCCGCGGCGCCGGCGAGTTCCTCGGCACCAAGCAGCACGGCCACATCGCGTCGCTCGGGTTCGACCTCTACGTACAGATGTTGGAACGGGCGGTCGGCGAGTTGAAAGGGGAGTC
>CAZBZH010000610.1:0-3132 GCA_964496265.1 uncultured Acidobacteriota bacterium
CCCCCCCCTCGGCCAGCAGCGCGCAGCGCAACGCCGGGCGATCCGGACGGTCAGGCTGGAGCCAGATGTCGGCGGAGACCCGCCGGCGACTCCGGGCGGCCGACATGCCGTCGCCGGCGGCCAGCGCCTCGCAGACCCGAACCCCGTCGACTTGGCCGGCGATGACCCGCCAGCCCCGTCCGGGGGAGCGGCCGGCCCCCTCCAGGGACGCACAGACCCGGTCGAGGGCCGCCTCCAGCCAGGCCGGATCCAGGGGCGCCTCGGCCGACTCCCGGAAATCCTCCTGGCCCGCTTCGTCCCCCCACAGCGCCGCGTCGTCGACGGGATACCAGTCCCCCTGAAGGGCGCGGTCGAGGACCCGGTGGACCGACAGCGGTCCCGATCCGGCTGCCGAGGCGAAGGCGCTGCGCTGGTCGATGCTGAGCAGGCGCATGGCCACACCCTGGTCGTGTCCCCGGGAGGACCTGGACCGGCCGCCAAGCATCCGGTCCCTTCGGATCGAGTGCACCTCGGCCTCCCGGCGGTAGAGTTCGACCTGATGACGAGGGACCCTTGTCAGGAGCAGGGCAAGTTCTTCCCCCAGCCTGGTCCGCAACTCGACCCCACGCTCGCTCATTGGTTTTTCAGGCTCCATGACCTTGACCAACCGCCGGTTGCACGACCTTGATCAGGCGACCAGCGAACCCTGATCAAAGCCCACGCCTTCACGGTTTTTTTGGGGTAACGACGCTGGCCACCCCTAGCCGAAATGTCGGCGCGCCGACGCTTGTGGCCAGGGGCTGACCATCGCGCACGCAGGTCCCGATACAGGTGTCGAAGACCAGGTCCGAGGCGATCTTGTCCACCCCGTTCACGAAGTCCTCCACTTTAACTTTTAGAAGGCACGCGGTGAGCGGCTCGCCGAGCTGCCCATCGCGAATGCGGTCCCCGTCGGTCACCCTCAGGGTCGCCGTGCCGCTCGCCGGGTCGGCGACGGCGGCCTCGGCGCGCCGCACGAACAGACCCTGTTCAACGCTGGTCACCCCCTCCGCCGGGCGGTGGGGTCCGGCAGCCATGAAGGTGCAGCCGAGCCGGGGAAGCACCGGGTCTCGATAGCCCGCCCGGCGGCCGTGACCGGTCGAGGTCGCGCCGGCCAACCGAGCAGTCCGCCGGTCGTGGATCCCCGAGAGCAGTCGACCGCCACGCAACAGGGCGGTGGCCCGGCAAGGGGTCCCCTCGTCGTCGATCCGCCAGGGGGTCCGCCCGCGACGGGGATCCTCGATGACGACCATCGCACTGTCGAAAGGGGTCGAGAGTCGGGCGAGCCGGGAGCGGCCCTCGAGCACCGCGTCCGCCTCCAGGGCGTGGCCGATCAACTCGTGGACCAGCACCCCGCCGGTGCCCGGGGCGAACACGACGGCCATCGTTCCGGCCGGGGGCGCCACCGCGCCGAGGCGGATGACCGCCCGCTCCACCGTCGCCCCCGCCCACTCGGCGAGCTCGTCCGGATCAGGCAGGCGACCACCCCGCAGCACCCGGTCGAGCCGGGCGACCGACCGGCGGCTCCCTGAACCCGAGACGCCGTGCACCTCGAGATGGACCCGGCGACCCAGCCGGCGGTCGCGGACCGGGTCTCCTCCAGGCGCCACGACCAGGATGCGCTGATCGAACTCCACCAGCCGGGCCCGCACGGCGAAGCCTCGAGGAGCCTCCCGTCCGGCGGCGGCGGCCAGGCGGACCAGCCAGTCCGCTTCCGCCAACGGCGGAGGGTCATGTTGGCGGGGGGAGGCGGCGCCCAGGGGCAGCGGGGCGGCTCCGTCGACGGCGGCGGCAGCCACCGCCGCGACATCTTCGGGGCGGGGTTCGGCGACGTAGGCGTAGCCCGGATCGGTCAGTCCGGCGCGGACCGAGAGCCCGGAGGTCCACCCCCGGGTGCCGGCGTGAATCCCGTCGGGCCCGGCGACGGTGGTCCGGTCGTCCCGCCATTCCATGAACAGCAGGTTGCCGGGGTCGTCGGGGAGGGAGCGGAGCGCGGCCGACAGCGCCTCCTGCAGGCGCTCGCGATAGCCGGTTTTCCCCTGAAAACGGGCAGTTTCCGCGTCTCTAGGCTCGCTTGAAAGGCCCATACCCGGACCCTATGTTTGACGCGGGCGCACGGCATTGGCCGCCCAATTAAACAAGAAGAACTCGACAGTACACGGCGTACGGGAAGGTTGCAATGGCGCAGAAGACCATCCTCCTGATCGACTACGATCCTCGCAGCATCGAGAGCATCAAGGGCCCGCTGGAAGAGGTCGGCTACCAGGTGGCCGTGGCCGGAGACGGGGTCGCGGGCATGGAAGCTTTCGAGCAGCTCCGGCCGGCGATGGTCTTCGTCGAGGCGATGATTCCCAAGAAGCACGGCTTCGAGGTCTGTCAGGACCTGAAGAAGACCGAGCTGGGCAAGCAAACCCCGATCGCCATCGTCACCGCGGTCTACCGGGGCCAGAAGTATCGCAGCCAGGCCTTCCACAACTACCACTGCGACGAGTACCTGGAGAAACCGGTCGATCGGGACACCCTGCTGGCGGTGACCAAGAAGTTCGTCGAAGACCGTGCTTCGGCGATGGAAGCGGTCGAGCGCCAACGCGCCGAAGAGGCCGATCCGGTGGTGGGTTCCGCCGCGCCCTCGCCGGCTGCCGTGGCGACCGGCACCACGGCCACGGCCGAAACGCCCGCCCAGGCCCAGGCATCTGCGCCGAGCGCCCCCTCGCCGGCGCAGCCGGCGGCGGCTTCGGCGACACCGGGCCCCGCTTCGGGCATGGGACAGGTGGGAGCTCCCCCGGCCAAGCCCGGCGTCGAGAGCCTCGCCTGGGACGACCTGCTGGAAGAACCTCCCGCCGCGGCCGCCAAGAAGAAGTCCTCGGACTCGCCGGTCGCGGGGCTGAGTGACGACGAGATCATGGAACGGCTGGATTCGATCCTCCCCGGCGACGCTCTGGGCGAAGCTGCCGAGATCGTCGAGGCCGCCGACCCGGCGGCGGGAGAGGCCGATGACGGCGAGGCGACCCAGATGTTGGCGGTCGACCTGACCGAGGACGACTCCATGCCCGACCTGGACGCGGCGCTGGATGCACTGGTGCCCGAGGAGTTGCGCTCCTCGCCTGCCCCCTC
>CAZBZH010000611.1:0-3128 GCA_964496265.1 uncultured Acidobacteriota bacterium
TGTCGAACTTGTCGAAGGTCTCGATGGCGGCGGCCCGGGTGCGGGGCAGCGAACCTTCCATATCGGCGATGAAGGTGTCGAAGCCCTGGTCGAAGCCGAAGGCGGTGGTGATCCAGCCGTTCTCGGTCACCGCCGCGGTCTGATAGCCGTGGTCGTGAAGCGCCTCGGCCAGCATCGTCTCGGTGCCCTTGCTGCGCATCGAGGTGCGTTCGTTGGGGAACAGGTAGCCCCGCAGCTTGCTCAGATCGGGGATCAGGCCGTGAGCCGCCGGCGACAGGCCCGAGAGCATCGAGTAGTGCGAGGGCAGCGTCGAGTTCGACGGCGAGGCCGCCCGCTCGAAACGTACGCCCTCGGCGGCGATGCGATCGAGGAAGGGCGAGGTCGAACGCGCGTTGCCGTAGCAACCCAGGCCGTCGGCGCGAAGGGTGTCGAGGGAAACCAGCAGGATGTTGGGGCGCGCCGGATCGCCGGCACCGCGGCTGCCGTTCCCCGCAGGCGTGGGTTTCACCTCCAGCGGGTCGAAGGCGCCGGCATCTCGCAGCTTCGCCTCGTAGAGCTGGGCGAAGGTGTTGCGGGCGCGCTCCGCCTCGTCATCGAGTCCCAGCTCGCCGGCCAGCCAGCTCTGATAGTAGTGCGCCTCGAGATGTTTGGCGTTGGCCGCGGCGGCGGCGCGGAATTCATCCAGGGCGTCGGCCTGCTCGCCGTCGGCCAGGAGGTCCAGCCCCAGGTGGTAGTGGGGCGGCGCGAACAGGGCTCCCAGCTTGCGCGCCTCCTCGATGGCCTGGCGTAGCTGGGCCCGGCCCTTCTCCCGCTCGCCCGACTGCAGGTTCGAGTAGCCGGCCAGGTTCAGCAGCCGCGGGTTGGTCCCCGCCATCGGCTCCAGCAGTTCGGCGGTCTGGGAGTAGCGGCCCCAGCGCATCAGCAGCTTGCTCAACTCGACCGCCAGGTTGACGTCGCCGGCGTGGCTCTGGAGACCCAGCGCCAGCCAGTCCTCGGCGTGTCCCAGGCGATCGCCGGCGACCGCGACCCGGGAGGCGGCCATCACGAACTCGGGACTCCCCGAGGCAATGCCCGGATCGAGCACCTCGATCGCCTCGTCGATCCGATCCGGCATGCGGCCGTAGGCCTCGGCCAGCAGCAGCCAGCTGCGGGCGTCCTTGTCTTCCAGCTGCTTCAGTCCGTCGGCGACCTGATCCGGCCGGTTCTGGGACAGTAGCTTCTCCGCGTCCTCCGGCGTCATCGGACCGCCGCAGCCCGCGAGCAACAGCAGGACCGCGAGCAAGGCCACGGCCCACGCGCCGAGCGCCGGGCGGGTCGGCACCCGCAGCGCCGCGGGCGAAACCGCGTACCGCCGACCGTGTCGCTTTGGCCTTGGCGTCACTAGCGGGACTCCACGAGGACCACCGCCATCGACGACTGCAGCTTCACCGTACCCGCCGCGCCCTTGCCTTCGGCGACGACCTCGACGCATTCGCCGGCGTTGAGCGAGAAAAAGGTCTCCGCCTGTACCGAGGCGAGGGCGTCACCCCCCTCGCCGCCGAAGGGGCCGCTGCGTCCCGGGCCGCGCAGCGGTGTGCCGTCCTCCAGCCGGAAGCCCAGTTCGATGTTGACTCCGGGGGTCGCCGAGAACAGGGGCAGCGACGCGTAGAGCCGCACCCCCACGCCGTCGGCACCGGAGCAGAGCTTCGTCGGCGCCTCCTCGGCGTCGTGGACGAAGGGTTCCTCGACCAGGTCCTGCACCGTCCAGGGGATCGCCACGCCGTCGCCGTTGACGTCGATGCGTTGATCGCTGCTGAGCTGCATCACGCTGCCGGTTGCCGCGGTGGTGTAGACCGCGCCACCTCCGCCGGAGCCGCCACCGCCGCCGGAGTCCCCGGAGGCGATGACCGCGTCGCTGCCCTCGACCGAATCACCCAGGTCGTAGCGGTCAGCGAGGTAGGCGGTGAGCCGGCTGCGTTCGCCTTCATCGAGCCAGCGGTCGTAGAACAGCATCTCGGCGATCCACAGTCCGTTGCCGTCGGACGAGCTGTACTGGGTGTGGCGCAGTTCGAAGAACTTGCTGACGCCGACCATGTCGTCGAGCTTGTCGCCGGATCCCTTGTCGACTCCGTCCACGTAGGAGTAGAGCGAGCTTCCCTGGCGACCGAGCAGGGTCAGATGGTAGCCGTCGCCGAACTCCACCGGGGTGTTGTAAGCCACGGTGCGCACGCTGCTGCCGCCCTGCTGGAAGTGATCGCTGTTGCCGTCCTTGCGCAGGATCAGGCCGATGTTGCCGCCCGAGCGGAACAGCGCCCGGTTGTTGGCGGCGGCGCGATAGACCACGGCGATGGTGTGGTCGATCAGATCGATCGGCGGGTCGATGGCGTAGCCGTTGCCCTTGCGCACCTGAACCACCGGGTGCTTGTTCAGCCGCGCCACCCGGTAGAGCGCCTGCATGCCCTTGGCGTCGCTCTGCATGTCCCGGCCGTTGCTGCTGCGATCGGGCCAGCTCTGGATCTCGTCCCCTTCGGCGTGGTTCTCGCCTAGAGAGTCCGCCCGGTACCAGGCCTGGAGCCCGGAGATCGAGGCCGGATCGAGCTGGGCCGCGGCGGGTAGGGCGGTGGCGGTGAGGATCAACAGGAAAAGCGCGGCGCTGACGAGGCGGCGGAGCCGTCTCGAGAGCCGGTTTTCGCGGTGGCGGTGGCTGTCGCTGTGCATCCGAGAATGATAGAGGATTCGGCGCCGCCGTGGGCGCCGGGGCCGGGTGCCGCGTACACTCGGCGGATGAGGTCCATCCGAGCCGTCGCCGTGCTGCTCGGCCTGTCGCTGGCAGGCCCGGGAGAGCCTTCCCTGGCCGACGCGGGGGCGGAGGCTCCGAAGCCGGCACCCGATCGCATCGAGCTGGAGTTCGAGCTGCGGCTGCGGCACCGGCCCCGGGGGGTCGGACCCTCGGGCAAGCCGGTGGACGTCTGGGCCGGCGGCCGGCTGGAGCTGGCGGAGCAGCCGGGCAAGCCCGGGAGCTACCGGCTGGTGCGCCCGCTGGAGGATCCCTGGGTCTTCCGCTGGCTCGACTTCAAGGACGAGGTCAAGCTCGGCGCCCAGGTTTCGGTGGCCGAGCCGGGCGGTCACCCCTACGGCTCCCTGGCGCC
>CAZBZH010000612.1:0-3120 GCA_964496265.1 uncultured Acidobacteriota bacterium
CAGGGCCGCACCCAGGTCGCGAATCAACGGCGCGACCACGTCGCCGCGGTAGCCGCCATCCTCGTCCTGGTAGCGTTTGCCCCGGCGCAGCCGCAGCGCCGCGCCGTAGACCGCTTCCTGCCCCAGCGAGCGGAAGCCCTTGCCCTGGAAGGACGCCGCGCCGTAGCGCACGTCGCCACCCATGAAGAACGCCTTGAGCTGATTGTCGACCGCCCGGGTCAGGACCATGCCGCGCAACAGCTCCCGCTTCTCGGCGGGTTTGAGGTCCGCGGCGATCGCCTCCCGGCGCAGGAAGCCCTCGCAGGCATCGACCAGCCCGTCCATCGCCTGATCCAGCCGCTCGCTGACCGTGACCGTGGGGGTCGCATCGGGCAGATTGCGCGCCGTGCTGGGCCGCGCCTGCCGCCGGATCGCCTGTTCGAAGGGCTCGATCAGCGCCAGGATCGACTTCCGATTCCGCTCCTTGAGGGGCGCTTTTCGGAGGGCGCTCTCCATCGCGGCGGTCGCCGGCTCGATGGCAAAGGGGCAAGCCTCGGCCACGAACGCGCTGAAACGCTGGATCAACGCCGGAGCGTGATCGCCGGAAACCCTTTGTCGGCGGGGCTTTGCGGCTCGGGTCGTCGTTTTTTTCTTGCGGGCTTTCGTCGGGGTTTTCGTGGGCATAGCTCAGGGATGCTATCGGCTGGGGGAGTCGGCTTCAAGGGGCCGGCCCTCCTTCGCTGAAGCTACGGAGGGCGAGCGTTCTCGGTTGATTTATGGGGCTTGGCTGGAGCAAACTAGACCTTTTCCGCTGGGCGATTGCCCCGGCACACACTGGTAAACGACACCCGGGCGAGTACGTGCCGCGAAAGACTCGAAAGACCCGCAAGACCGAGCTGCCCAAGCCGAAGGTCCCTGCCCATGAGCGGTTGCTTAGCCGCAACCTCGCGGTCTGGGCCGGGGATGCCGTGGCCCGGGGCGGCCGTCGCGATGCCCTGCTGGGCAAGGTCGAGTCACTGCGCCTGACGCCCGGCGGCAAGACCGTCGAGGCCAAGGTCCGCGGCGAGCGCGCACACCCTTACTCGGTCAGCGTCGAGGTGGACGGCGACGAACTGGTCAGCCGCTGCACCTGCGACGACGAGACCCACGAGGTGTGCCGCCACGCGGTCGCCGCCCTCGAGGTCCTGCGCTTCCCGCTGCCCTCCATCGAGGAGTCCTCGGCCTCCGCGGCGCGCCGCCGCTACCGTGGGCGGCTCAGCCGCGGCCGGGGCCGGGTGATCCAGCAGGCGCCGGCGACTCCCGGCTTCGTCATGGTCGGCGGCATGGAGCGCACCCTGACCCGTGAGGAGCGGGTCGGCCTGCAGCTTCAGGAAGAACTCAAGGCGCGTCGTCAACGTGCGCGGCGGGAGAAGGCCGAGGTCAAGCGCATGGCCGGCGGACGGGTTCGGCCGCCGCGCTTCAAGGTCACCGGCAAGGGCAAGTCCGGCAGCTACACCGTCACCCTGCGGGGCAAGAAGTTCGATCAGGCTTCGTGCAGCTGTCCCGACTTCTCCAAGAACGAACTCGGCACCTGCAAGCATGTGGAACGGGCCAAGGCCTGGTTCTCGCGCAAGCGCAAGATCCTGCCGGAGAATCTGTTCTCCGCCTGGTGGCGCCCCCGCGAGTGGATGCAGACCGTGCCCGACCCGCTGCGCGAGATTCGCGTCGATCCGCCGATCGACCGCATGCCCGAGTCGCTGACCCCGTTCTTCGGCGAGGACGGCTGGATGTTGCCCGCACCCGAGGCGGGTAAGACGGCGGCCTTTGCCCGCCAGGCGCTGGAAGCGGCGGAGAAGGAATGCCGTGCCCGGGGCTGGACCTGGGATCTGGACGCCGAGGTGCCGCGGCAGATCGAGGCGGTCGCGGCTCAGGAGAAGACCGCGGCGGAATTGGCCGACCTCGACGAGGACAGCGAGACCTGGCGGGACGTCGTGCCCCATCTCGGTTTCGACCTGCACCGCTACCAGGTTCAGGGGGCGCTGTTCCTGGCGCGGACCGGCCGGGCCTTCCTCGCCGATGACATGGGCCTGGGGAAGACGATCCAGGCGATCGTCGCGGCGCTGCTGCTGCGCCGGGCCGCCGACGCCAAGAAGGCGCTGATCGTTTGCCCCGCCTCGCTCAAACATCAATGGCGCCGGGAGATCCACAAGGCCTGCGGCGAACACGCGGTAGTGGTCGAGGGCCGCCGCGCCCTGCGCCTCGCCGATTACAAACGCTGGCGCAAGGGCTTCCTCGTCGTCAACTACGAGCTGGTGCTCCGCGACCTGGATGTGATCAAGAAGGCCAAACCGGATCTGCTGGTGCTCGACGAGGCCCAGCGGATCAAGAACTGGGATACCAAGACCGCCAAGGCGGCCAAGGAGCTGGCCAGCCCCCACGCGTTCATCCTGACCGGGACGCCGCTGGAAAACCGGCTGGCCGAGCTGCACTCCCTGGTTGAGTTCCTCAACCCGAGAGCCCTCGGCCCGCGCTGGCGTCTACTGCCGTTCCACGCGGTGGCCGATCCCCAGGGGCGCATCCTGGCCTACCAGGGTCTCGACGTGATGCGCTCCCGGCTGAGCGGCTTCTTCCTGCGCCGCGAGCGCGGGCAGGTGTTGGATCAGTTGCCGGCGCGTACCGAGAACACCTTCTGGACCGAGCTGACCGCGGCTCAACGCCGGCCCTACCGGCGGCTGGCCGCCCGGGTCGCGGCGCTGCTCTCCCGCAATCAGCCGCTGCGGCCCAACGAGATTCGCGCGTTGCTGCAGGGGCTGACCAGCATGCGCATCCTGTGCAACGGCCTGGCCCAGCACGCCTGGCCCAAATTCGAGAAGCGGGTCCTCGGCAACGGCGAGCCGCCGGGACCGGCGGAGATCCGAACCCTGGCCGCGCCCAAGCTGGAGGAGTTCGTCCACGTGATGGACGACCTGCTGCAGGAGACTCCGTCGAAGGTGGTGGTCTTCAGTCAGTGGGAGCGCATGCTGCGCCTGGCGAACTTCGTGCTGCGGGAACTGCTGGAGAACCGGGGCGAACGGGCCGAGGTGTTCCACGGCGGCCTGGCCGGTTCGGCCCGCACCCGCATCCTCGAGGAGCTCCGCGGCGACCCGTCGCTACGGGTGCCGT
>CAZBZH010000613.1:0-3110 GCA_964496265.1 uncultured Acidobacteriota bacterium
GTGCCCGCGACCTTCCTGGCCTCGACCCTCGACGGGTCGGAGATGCGCGAGCGGCTGGAGCAGATGGTCGCCGGCCGCTTCCGGCTGGTCTACGTCGCCCCCGAACGGCTGGCCTTCCCCGGCTTCCGCGCCTCGCTGCGCCGGCTCGACGTACCGCTGGTCGCCGTCGACGAGGCCCACTGCATCAGCGAGTGGGGCCACGACTTCCGCCCCGACTACATGCAGATCGGCGACCTGGTTCGCGACCTGCCCGAGGCGATGGTGTTGGCCTGCACCGCCACGGCCACGCCGGTGGTGCGGGACGAGATCCTCGAGCGGCTCGGCCTCAACGCCGATACACCTCAACGTATTCAGGGGTTTGCCCGGCCCAATCTGGCCCTGCGCGCCCGGGAGGTCGGCAGCAAGAAGGAACGCCACCGCTGGGTCGACTCCACCCTGGCCGAGGCGCTGGGTAGCCCGCTGGCCACCCGGCAGGGACGGGCCCCAGGCGCCGCAGGTGAGCAGAGCGGCGGCGATCATGCCGGCGGCAAGACGGGCACCGCCATCGTCTACGCCCCGACCCGCAAGGAGACCGAGGCCGAGGCAGAACGGCTGGCCGGTCACGGCTGGCTGACCGCGCCCTACCACGCCGGTTTCGACGGCAGCCGCCGGGAGCGGACCCACAAGGCGTTCAGCGAGGGCAAGCTGCAGGTGGTGGTCGCCACCAACGCCTTCGGCATGGGCATCGACCGGTCGGACGTGCGCGCGGTAGTGCATCTGGCCCCTCCGGGATCGATCGAGGCCTACTACCAGGAGGTCGGCCGCGCCGGCCGGGATGGAGAGCCCGCGACGGGGCTGCTCTGCCTGTCCCCCAACGACATGCCGCTACGCCGCCGACTGCTGGAGCTCCCCGTCGACGGGCGGGAGCCCGATCCCCGGGTAGTCCAACACAAGTGGGGCCTGTTCCTGGAGCTGATCCGCTGGGCCCAGGGGGGCTCCTGCCGTCACGACGCGATCCTGCGCTACTTCGGCGACGAGGCGGAGACCCTCGACGGCTGCGGCCGCTGCGACGTGTGCGTCACCCTGGAGGACCACCAGGAAGACGGCGACGTGACCACCCTGGTGCGCAAGGCGCTCAGCGGCGTGGCCCGGCTGCGAGGCCGCTTCGGCCTGACCGCGGCGGCCAAGCTGTTGCGCGGAGCGGACGAACCGCGACTGTCCGGGACCGGCCTGGAGGCCACACCCACCTTCGGCTGCCTGGCCGACCGCGCCGAGGACTGGGTGCTGGCGCTGTTGCGCCGCTGCGTCGCCGCCGGCTGGGTCGACTTCTCCAGCGGTGATCGGCCGGTGGTCTCGCTGACCGAGGACGGCGCCGCGGTGATGAAGGGGGAACGCCCCGCCCGGCTGCTGCTGCCGCCGGCGCGGCGGGCGACAGCCACCGCCGGGAGCGGCGGCACCCGCCGGCGCACCCTACCCGTGGAGTCCGAAGAACTCACGCCGCTGGAACTGGAGCTGTTCGAGCGGCTGCGCGCCCACCGGCTGGAAGTCGCCCGGGAAGAGAACGTGCCGCCCTACGTGGTGGCCAGCGACCGCACCCTGCGGGACCTGGCGCGGATCAAACCGCAAAGCCTGGGAGACCTGCACCTGGCCCACGGCATCGGCCCCAGCAAGGCCAAGCGCTACGGCGACGGCCTGCTACGGGTCCTGACCGAATCCGCCTAGCCCGCTCCCCCGCTCTCTCGAATCCCGGCCTTGTCGCGTTAGTCGCGATTGTTGCCGGGAATGCCCCTTGCTCTTCTCCAGGGCGCATCCACCAATCGAGAGGGCATCATGCGTTTCAACCCCTGCATCCTGGCTCTGAGCCTCGCCGCCGTTCTTTGCGTTATTCCGGCGTCGCCGGCCGATCCGGTTCCTGCCGATAGCGACGGAAGCCTCGATCTCAACTTGACCACCTCCGTCAATCTGAGAGAGCGGAACCTCGCGGGTAAGAGCTTCCCTCTCAATTTGACAGTCACCAATCTGAGTAGTTCTCAAGGACCCGCGTTCGATATCGGCGTCGTCGTGGCCATCCCCGATGGCGTTGACTTGACGGACAGCTCGTGGGGCACCCCCCGACTGCTCCATACCGACGAGGACACCGGCGAACGCACTTTCCGGATCGAAACGACCGATGCCCTGGTGCCCACCGATGGGCTTTCGGGAACACTGAACCTTCAGCCCTCCCCTGAACTGCTTCCCGGAACGGTCGTTTCGATCCGCCTTCTAGGCTACGCCGATGACAGCCCCTTCGAGCGGGGCTCACCACCGCCGGTCCAGGTGGATGCTTCCCACGGAGCGGTGGACGTTTCCTACCCGACCGCTGCCGCCGCGGAGGCTGCCGCCGCGGACGAAGACAACGAAGGATTCAACTTCCCTGATGGGCCGCTGGACCCCGACGATGAGCGGGTCACGGTGGCGCAGACCACACTCTCTCTGTTCGAGCTAGAGGTCACCCCGCTCGTCGCCGAGGGCGAACGCGCCACCGGCACCGGCGTCAACGCCTTCGATACCCGCATCCGCCTGACCGGCAACGGGGTCGACGAGGTCTCGGCGATTCGAGTCGAGGACCTGCTGTCGAACCACCGGGAGTTCCTCGGCTTCGTCGGTGTTCCCGAGGGAATCGACGCCCAGGCCGTGCCCAACGACCCGGAAGACGGACAGTTGAGGCTAGTGCTGCAAGACATCACCCTGCCGGTCAACGAGACGGTGACCGTGACCTATCGCTCGGGTATCGCGGAGCGGCATATCACCGATGCGTCGAACCTCTACACCACCCCCGCGGGCAGCGGAGCGGCCGCCCAAACCGGCGACCTTGTCCTCGACGGCGGCGCCACCCCCGGCGGCGGCGAACCCGCCACCGATCGCGCCGAGGCGCTGCAGGCGGTCTTCCGCGGCGAGAGTGTCGACTCCGACATGCTGCCGCCGGTCGTCGAGACCGCCGTCGAATCGGAGTATCTGGCGATCCAGAAATCCACCAGCGCCGCGGTTCGCGAGATCGGCGACAAGGTGACCTACACCCTGGCGATCCAGGTCTCCGAGTACCTCGACATCGCCGCGCCCGCGGATTTCCGCTCGGGCAACTACCCGGTGAT
>CAZBZH010000614.1:0-3109 GCA_964496265.1 uncultured Acidobacteriota bacterium
GATGATCCCCAAGGCCCGCCGCTAGGGGGCGGTCGGTCTTGCCCCGGCTGCCGGCCCGCTAGTCGATCACCGCTTCGTCGCTGCTCCGACGCCACAGGCGCTTGCGCTTGGGAGTCTTGCCCCGGCGGAACAGCACCGGCTCCCCTTCCCCGGCCTTGACCAACAGCCCGCTTTCCTCGTCGAGGAACTTGCGCACCACACCCCGCCGCCGCGCCACCGGCCGGGCCGGGCGAGCCTTGGCCGCGTCGGCGACGAAGGATCTCCACATCGGCGCCGCGGCCTGCGCGCCGGTCAGGCCCAGCGGCTTGCCGTCGTCCATGCCGACCCAGGCGACCACCACCATCGAGCCCACATGGCCGGCGAGCCAGGCGTCCCGCTTCTCGGAGCTGGTGCCGGTCTTGGCGGCGATGTTGAGGCCCTTTATGCGGGCTGCCCGTGCGGTGCCCGCTTCGGCGGCGTGACGCAGCAGGTCCCGGACGATGTAGGCCACCGCCGGTTTGGCCACCTTGCGGCGGCCCGGCCGGTCCCAGGCGATCGATCCGCCTGCCGGTCGCTCGATGCGGCTCCAGCTACGGGACTCCACGGTGTAGCCCGGCGTGGCGAACACGGTGAAGGCCTCGGCAAGTTGAAGCGGCGAGAGCTCGATCGCTCCCAGGGTGAAGGAGGGCGGGGTTTCCGGCGGCACGGCGAGGCCCGCCTTGCGCAGGGTCGCCGCGGTCTCCTCGAACCCGCAGTGCCGGGCGAGCCGCACGAAGGGGGTGTTGATCGAACCGGCCAGCGCACGGCGCACCGTCACCGGACCGCGGTACTCCCGGTCGTAGTTCTCGGGGCGCCAGGGCGCTCCGGGGATGTCGATCGTGATCGGGCCGTCGAGCAAGCGCGTTCCCGGGTTCAGCGCCTTCTCGTCGCCGCAGCGATCGAAGGCCTCGAGCAACAGGAACGGTTTGACCGTCGAACCCGGCTGACGCTGGGCCCGGCGCAAACGGTCGAAGCCGCCGCGCACCGCCGGATCTCCGCTGACGTAGGCCAGCAGCGCTCCGCTCTCGACATCCATCGCCACCAGCGCCGCCGACAGCTTGCCGTTGCGCAGGCGTCGGGAGCCCTTGCGCAGCGCGGCCAAACGTTTCGACACCGCCGCCTCGGCCAGGCGCTGCAGCTCCGGATCGAGGGTGGTCTCGACCACGACGCCCCGCCCCTTCTCAAGCCGCTTTCGGGCCGCCTCGCCGACTTCGTAGGCGATGCGCTGCACGAAGTGCTCGGCGCCGTGAGGCTGGGGGTCGCTGCGCTTCAGCCGGATCGAACGGTTGCTCGCCTGCTGCACCTCGGCGGCGGAGACCCAACCGAGCTCGCCCATCCGCGCCAACACGGTGTTGCGGCGCTTGCGCGACGCCTCGGGGTGGCGCACCGGGGTCAGCCGGTTCGGCGCCTGGATCATCCCCGCCAGGGTCGCCGCCTCGGCCAGACTCAACTTCGCCGGCGGCTTGGAGAAATACGCCCGGGCCCCGGCGCCGTAGCCGTGGATCGCCAGCCCGTCGACATGCCCGAGATAAACCTGGTTCAGGTAGGCCTGGAGGATCTCCTCCTTGGAGTACTCCGCCTCCAGCATCAGCGAGCGGGTCGCCTCGGACAGCTTGCGGCCCATGGTCCGCTTGGGAGTCAGGTCGCGATTCTTGATCAGCTGCTGGGTCAGGGTGCTGCCCCCCTGGGACACGCCCCCCGCCTTGAGGTTGGCCAGCGCCGCGCGCAGTACCGAGCGGGCGTCAACGCCACGGTGATCGAAGAAGCGAGAGTCCTCGATGGCCAGCAGCGGCCGCCAGACGTGCTCGGGCAGCTCGGCCAGCTTGATCGGGAAGCGTGGCGCCCTGTCCCCGGTCAGCGATTCGGAGAGCAACTCCGGCTCGAGCCACAGCGGATCGTCGAGCTTGCGTGGACTGCCGTCCAGGGCCAGCGCGCCGAGGATCATCCCGTCCTTGCGCCGCAGCTGCAGCCCGATCAGGCTCGCGGCGTAGTCCCGGCCGCCCAGCCGATGGGCCTTGCGGTAGATCCAGAGCCCCTCGTGCCCCCAGAACCAGCCCCCCGGTTCGGTGGGACGCCGGCGCAACCTCGTGTAGCCCAGCCGCTCCAACCGTTCAGGGATTCGCGCCTCGGCGACGGTGCGCCCGGTGGTCAACGGATACGCCTCGGAACGGATGCGCACCTCGCTGCGTCCCACCTCGTCCTCGAGGCCCGCGGCCAGGGGAACCGCTGCCAGCCAGAGCGCGGCGAACAACGTTGCGATGAACAGGGGGATACGGCGTTTCAAGGGAGACCTCTCACCTGGGGCTGACGAGCATAGAGCGGGGTGGGGCCGGACGCCAACACCCACGCGACAGCACATCACCGAGTCGCGCCGCGGCCGCTACGCGCCCTCCGAGTTCGAGGTGTCCTCCTCAGCCGGGCAGACCGTGGGGAAACGCCGCAGGTCGGTGTACTCGAAACTCCACTCGGGGGTCTCCAGGTTGCCCGCCGAGCGCGCCGGATACCAGGGGCTGTCCCCCGGGCCGCGCAACACGTGGACGTTCTGGGCGGGCATGTAGCTCTGGGCCAGCAGGAACATCCGCTCCCCGGCGGCGTTGTGGGCGACGTCGACGACGATTACCGCATGCCCGGGGAACCCGCCCTGGATGAACACATCTCCCGCCCGCACGTCGGCCGGATCGGCCACCCGCTCCAACTCCAGGGCCAAAGACGCCGAGCCGGCGTACATGAAGACCAGATTCAGGTAGCGCCGGAAGCTGTCGTAGCTGGCGTCCGGCTCGGCGGTGGTGGCCCAGTCGACCTTGTTGCCTCGAACGGCCGGACGCACCCCGGCCGCCCAGTCGCTCCAACGGGCCGGATCTCCACTGGTGAAGTTGAAGCCGACGGCATCGACGCAGCCGGCGGCGCGCAGATACTCCGCCCGCAGACGGATCACCGCGTCGGCACACTGCTGGAGATCCTCCTCGCCGATATCGATATCGACCACCGCGTGCTGCGCTCGCTGGTTCCACTTGCGACGGCCGTCGTGCAGGCGCACCGGGGTGCCCTCGGGCAGCAGCGGCAGGCTTCGCAACCAGGCATTGAACCCGGT
>CAZBZH010000615.1:0-3106 GCA_964496265.1 uncultured Acidobacteriota bacterium
TGTGACCGGCTCGAAGCCGGTCCGCATCTCCGCCCTGCGCGTCCAGCTGACCGCCAGTCATCCCTTCGTCATCTTCGCCCTGGGAGCCCTGGGCACCATTCCGGCGATGATCACCTCGATCGCCACGGTGCTCGGCGCCTTCACGTCGAAGTCCAATCGCCAGCGACCGATTCGCGCCCTGTTCAACCTGGGCGTGCAGCCGTTGGCTGCGGGGCTCGCCGGATGGGTCTTCTTCTGGGCGGGCGGTGGCGACGGCCAGGCGGTGACCGCGGTTCTCGGTCCGCTGGCCCTGGCGACCGCGGTCTTCTTCCTGGTCAATACCGGTCTGGTCAGCGTGGCGATCGCACTCGAGCGGAACCTCAAGCTGACCGACGTGTGGAAGGAGTCCTTCCTCTGGACCGGCGTCTCGTACCTGATGGGGCTGACCGTCGCCGCGGTGATGATGGTGATCTACGTCAGCATGGGGCCCTGGGGCCTGCTGCTGGCGATCCCACCCTGCTGGCTGCTGGTCGAGTTCTATCGCAGTCACAAGGAACGCCTCGAGGAGCACCAGCGCCGGATCGAAGAGATCGAGGCGCTCAACGCGGAACTGGAGCTGAAGGTCGCCGAACGCACCCGCGAGCTGCAGGACGCCCTGGGACGGGTTGCCCAGACCAACCGCCAGCTCCGCGAGGCCAACACGCGGCTGACCGAGGCCAGCCGGGCCAAGAGCGCGTTCCTGGCCAACGTCTCCCATGAACTGCGCACTCCGCTCAACTCGATCATCGGTTTCTCGGAGTTGCTGGCCCAGCCCTCCGTCGGCGAGCTGCTGCCCAGGCAGCGTGAGCTGCTCGGGGATATCCATTCGAGCGGGGAGCACCTGCTGAGCCTGATCAACGACATCCTCGATCTGTCCAAGATCGAGGCGGGCAAGCTGGAGATCCGCCGCAGCCCCACACCGATCAAGGACATGATCGAGCGGTCGACCACCATGATCCGGCCCCAGGCGGACAAGAAGTCCCTGAGCGTCGAGTTGGATGTCGACCCCGAGGGCGTCGTGGCGGACATCGACCCGGGCATGTTCCGGGCGGTGCTGGTCAACCTGCTGAGCAACGGGGTCAAGTTCACCCCCGACGGGGGGCGCATCACCGTGCGGGTCCGGGCGGTCGGCAACGATCTGACCGTCGACGTCGAGGACACCGGCATCGGGATCTCCCAGGAGGACGCGGCCCGGGTCTTCCAGGAGTTCTACCAGGTCGATGGTTCGTACTCCCGGGAGTACGAGGGCACCGGCCTGGGCCTGGCACTGGTCAAGAAGATGGTCACGCTCCACGACGGGCGGGTCTCGGTCGAATCGGAGCAGGGGAAGGGCGCCATCTTCACCTGCGTCTACCCCGACTGCCTGATCGAAGGGCCCCTCGAGGTGCCGTCGCTGATCGGCAGCGGAATGATGTCCGAGGTCCCGGTCGAGGAGCCGGCGGTTCAGGACGAGGAGCCCGCCGCCGCCGTGGCGGCCGCGCCCCGGGATCCGGAACTCGGTCCCTCGGTGCTGCTGGCGGTAGCTGCCGGGTCCCTGGACCGGCGCCTCGCATCCAGTGCCCTCCGTTCCCGGGACTTCGATACCCGTGAAGCGGCCAGCGAGGAAGAGACGCTCCAGGCGGTGGATCTGCACCGCCCCGACCTGATCGTGCTCGACCAGGATCTACCCGATTGCGACATCCTGCGCCTGGCCAAGACCCTGTCCGAACGTACCGCCTCGGCGGGGACGACCCTGGTCCTCCTCGCCCGAAGCGCCCGGCAGCCCCCCGATGATGTATTGCGGGAGGTCGGCATCCACGCCGTCGCTCCCAAGCCGGTCAGCCTTTCCAGGTTCCCCCAGCTGGTTGAATCTCTGCTTATGGCGGAGGAGAAGGTGTCATGAGCGCCGAGAATACGAGACAGTTCGATCTACTGGTCGTCGACGACGACCCGCGCAACGTCAAGCTGCTGGAGGGCTACCTGCAGAACGCAGGCTACCGGGTGCGTTGCGCCAACGACGGCCCGACGGCTCTTGCCATGGCCCAGGAGCTGGTCCCGGACCTGGTGCTGCTCGACGTGATGATGTCCGGCATGAACGGCCTGGAGGTCTGCCGCGAGCTCAAGGCCAACCCGCGCACCCGGCTCAGCCAGGTGATGCTGGTCACCGCCCTCGGAGACGAACCGCACCATATCCTCGGTCTCGATCACGGGGCGGATGACTACGTGGCCAAGCCGGTGCGCCGCAACTCCTTCCTGGCCAAGGTGCGATCGCTGTTGCGGGTGCGCGGACTGCTGCTGGAACTGGAGGACGCCCGTAGCCAGCTCGCCGAGCGCAACGGGGAGCTGGAGGAGCTGCAGGCACTCAAGGAGACCCTGTCCCAGACCCTGGTGCACGACCTGAAGAATCCGCTGACCGCCGTGGTCGGGAGTCTCGACCTGCTGGAGCGCCGGGTGGACGAGGCCAATCAGCCGCTGGTCTCCCGCTGCCGCACGTCGGCGTCACGCATTCAGCACATGATCATGGACCTGCTGGATATTGCCGGCCTGGAACACGGCCGCCTCAACCTGCACCGGGAGAACGTCGACGCCCTGGAGCTGCTGCAGAAGGCGATCGACGATGTCGAATACGCCGCCCAGTCCCGCAAGGTCCAGGTCGAGATCACCCCGCCCGAGGACGACTGCAACCTCGAAGGGGACAGCTCGGTGCTGCGCCGGGTGATGGACAACCTGCTGACCAACGCGGTCGAACACTCCCCGTCGGAAGGCCGGGTGACCGTTTCCCTGGGCATGCGTGAAGAGGGCATCGAGGTCTCGGTGGCTGACGAGGGGCCGGGAATCCCCGAGGAGCACCGGGAGCAGGTGTTCGAGAAGTTCGCCCGCCTCAACCTGCGGGAGTCGGGAGTCTCGGCCAACCGCGGACTGGGCTTGACCTTCTGCCGCCTGGCGGTCGAGGCCCACGGCGGCGTGATCTGGGTCGAGACGGCGCCCAGCGGCGGCGCGATGTTCCGGGCGTTGCTGCCCGCCGCCGAGGCCGCGGAGAGCGCCGAAGCCGCCGGCTAACCCGGGGCCCGGCTGGTCGGCACGCCGGCCCGTTCGAGAAACAGGTCCA
>CAZBZH010000616.1:0-3105 GCA_964496265.1 uncultured Acidobacteriota bacterium
CGCGCGGGCTTGCCGGTCGTTTCGGCATCGTCCCCCTCATCGCCGTCCCCCTTGGCCGGGCTATCGGCGGCCTTCTCGGCGGTCTTCTCGACCGCCTTCTCGGCCGCCTTCTCGGCGGCCGGTTCCGGCGCCGGTTCGGCAGGGGGCATGGGGGGCAGCGAGGCCATCGCCTCGGCAGGAGGTTCCTCGCGGGCGAAGACCTCGATCTCGCTCTCGTGGCGCAGCATCGAATCCTTGCTCTCGATCTCGATGCGCAGGTCGTAGCGCCGTTCCAGGTCGACCAGGTCATCCCGCTTGTTGTTGAGGATCCAGTAGGCCACATCGCCGGGCAGCGTCAGTTGGATGCGGCCGATGCCACCGCGGGCGCTGCGGGTTTGCAGCTTGCGCAACGCGGTCAGCGCCGCGGGCTCGACGTTCTTGATCAGGCCGTAGCCTTCGCAGTTGGGGCAGGTCGTGTACGAGGCCGCCATCTTCTCGCCCTTGATCCGCTGGCGGGCGATCTCCATCAGGCCCAGGCGCGAGATCGGCGTGATGTCGTGCTTGGCCTTGTCCCCCTTCATCGCCTCCTTCATGCGCTTCTCGACCTTCTTCTTGTTGCGCATCTGGTACATGTCGATGAAGTCGATGACGACCAGGCCGCCGAGGTCGCGCAGCCGCAGCTGGCGGGAGATCTCCGTCGCCGCCTCCAGGTTGGTCTGGGTGACGTTCTCCTCGGCGTCGCCGGAGCGGCTGGAACGGGCGCTGTTGACGTCGATGGCGGTCAACGCCTCGGTGCCGTCGATCACGATCTCGCCGCCCGAGGGCAACTGCACCCGGCGCTTGTAGATCGATTCGATCTGCTCCTCGAGGTTGTACTTGTTGAATAGCGGCCGCTGGCCGGTGTAGTGGCGGATGATCTTGGCCTTGGTCGGCATCACATCCTTGACGAACTCCAGGGCCCGCTCGTAGGTCTCCTCGCTATCGATCCAGACCTCACGAATATCGGGGGTGAAGTAGTCGCGGATGGTGCGGATCACCAGATCCCGCTCGCGGTAGACCAGCCCCGGGAAGGTCGAGCCCATCGAGGCCTTCTGCACCGACTCCCACAGGCGCAGCAGGTACTTGAGGTCGCGCTGCAGTTCGGTCTTGGTCTGGCCGACGCCGGCGGTGCGCACGATCAGGCCGAAGCCCTCGGGAGGGTTCAACTCGTCGATGATCTGTTTCAGCCGGTCCCGCTGCTTGCCGTCGGCGATCTTGCGCGAAACGCCGGCGGAGTCGACTCCGGGCATCAGCACCAGCGCCCGGCCGGGCAGCGAGAAATAGGTGCTGACGCTGGGCGGCTTGCCGGCGAAGGGTTCGCGCACGACCTGGACCATCAGCTTCTGGCCCTGGTGCAGGTGCTGGCTGATGCGGCCGCCGCGGCCGCGTTCGGCCCGGGCGGGGAGCAGCTTGAAGTTGACCTCGTCCAGCGGCAAGAAGCCCTTGAGGTCCGGGCCGATCTTGAGGAAGGCGGCTTCCAGCGACGGATGCACGCTTTCGACGACGGCGTTGTAGATGTTGCCCTTGATGCTGGACCGGTTGACGGTCTCGATCTCGTAGGCCTCGAGGACACCGTCCTCGAGAATGGCGACGCGGGACTCTTCAACGTGACGCACGTTGACGAGCATGGTCTTGGACATCGGGTTTTAAGCCCCTCTACTTGGCGGCGGTCCGGCATCGGAGACGGGGGGCGGGAACCCCTCGCGGGTCGTCCGGCGGACCGCTGCGTGGGTGGCCTCTTGCGGCCGGTTCTGTCCGGCCCGGGAGCAGGCCGCCGCCGCTTCGGGCGTCGAGGCCTGGCGCATCGGGCCGGCGTTAGCTCCACTCGGATCGTGTCGCGGGTAGCCCTGCATGATTGCCGGCCACGCACCACGCTCACGACGGAATTCGCAGCATACCACAGCCGCATACCTTGAAGGCCCGGTCGGGATCCCGCCGGTCCTGTCGGCCTCGGCGTGGTAAAACGTTGCGCCGGAGGGGGTTTCAGGTCAAGTCCGGCCTGCGGCCCGCCCGCCGAGCGAAAGGGCTATGAGGGTCACCGCGAATCAGGTCACGCTGGCGCGCTTCGTGCTGCTGCCCGTGCCCGTGGCGCTCTACTACAAGGGTTTCGCCCTGAGTCAGGCCGGTGATTCCGCCACCGGCCAGTACTGGATGCTGGGGGCCCTCGGGGTCTACATCCTGCTGGGGTTGACCGACGCCCTCGACGGGATCCTGGCCCGCCGCTACGGGGTGACCCCACTGGGCGGTCTGCTCGACCCGATCGTCGACAAGATCTTCCTGGTCGCGGCCTACCTGCCCCTGGCCGACTCCGACGTCGTGCGCATGCTCTTCGTCGCGGCGATGTTCTTCCGCGAACTCCTGGTGACGGTGCTGCGCAGCATCGCCCTCGAGGAGAAGTTCGAGTTCAAGACCTCGCGGATCGCCAAGCTCAAGACCACGGTGCAGATGGCCGGCGGCGGTTTCCTGCTGCTGATCTGGATGTACCCCGAGGATCACATCATCCGGCCGATCCTGGTGGTGGCCGGCGCCCTGGCGCTGTTGCCGCCGCTGCGCGCCTTCGTCGGCGGGCGGCTGCCCGGATGGCGTTCGACCTCGGGAGCGATCCTGATCAACGCGATCCTGTTGTCCCGCCTGGTGCTCGATCCCGCCGGCGCGAACTACGTGCTGATCGCCTTCATCGTCGGGATCACGCTCTACAGCGGCGCCGAGTATGTCTGGGGCATGCGCGGCGTGCTGATGCGCCGCTTCGCCCGTTCGCCGGTGGAGGCCTTGCGCACCCTGGCGCTGTCCCTGGCCCTGCCGGCCGGGATGCTGCCGGCGATGGAGCTGGGAGGCGCGCCCGCCTTCACCATCATGGGGGTGTTGGCCGCGGAGCTGGCCGTCGGCGGGTTGGACAACTCGCTGGTCCAGTTCGGTCACTCCCGGGGGCCCTGGGCCGATCTGCTGCGGGCGGCGGTCCAGGCGGGTGCCGGGATCTACCTGATGACGGTGCTCCCCGGCGGGACGCCGCTCCAGATCTACGGCCCGGTGGTGCTGGCCCTGGTGGTGACCCTGATCGACCTGTTTCAGCGGGCCGGGCGCCACACC
>CAZBZH010000617.1:0-2244 GCA_964496265.1 uncultured Acidobacteriota bacterium
AGCTCGCCTCGAAACGCCGGTCCTTTCGATTGTCGAACAGGTAGAAGAAGTCCGGCGAGGCGTCGAACAGCGGATTGCGCGAGCCGTCGACATCCTGGCGCTGGACCGCCCGGAACCGTATCGACTGATTGCCGCCAAGCGGAACCCCCAGACTCGCCCGGAAGGTGTGCCCGAAGAAGCTCGGGTTCCAGTTGCTGTAAGTCGGATCGAGCCCCAGATCGAGGAGTTCGAGCTGGCATCCTTGCTGCCCAAGGTCGTTGGCGTTGGTTCGGCCGTCGGGACAATCGCTCAGCGCGTAGCCCACGCTGAGTCGCACGTTCTTGTCGAACAGGTTGTTGTGGGTGTAACCCAGGCCGACGCTGTTGAGCAGCCCCCCGAACGTGAGGAAGAAGGTGCCATGCTTGCCGACGCCGACGCGGTGACCGATGGTCACCGGGCCGGTGGTGATCCGATCCGTCGAGCCGCCGGGGAAGCCCAGGCTGAAATCGTCTGCCCATAGCTGGGTGTCGGACTCCACGCCGAAGAACCAGCGGCGGGTCTCCAGCACCTGGATGACGAGAATGTAGAGGCCGCGGCGGCTTCCCTTGCGTAGCGAGAAGTCCGCATCGAGAATGCGCGGCAGCCGCACGATTCGGTGGATCGCGTCCCGCAGCTCTCGTTCGCTGTACGTCTTGCCCTGCTCGAGGCGAGACTCGGCGATCACGAGATCCGGCGAGAGACGCTCCGCCTCGACGACGATCGCTTCGACCTTGAAACGAGCTTCTGTAGTGGGTTCCGCCGCGGTGGTCGCGGTCGGCAGCCAAAGGCCGAACAGCGCCGCGAGCAACGGTAGGTACCTACGCAGTCTGATCATCTGGAAACCTCCCCGATAGCAACGGTTCGGGGAGTTCCCAGGGCAAGGTCCATGCCCGGTCTCAGGCGGCGGTTTCCGGCGGAAAAACGCCGATCGGACCCTCGCGGGGTGTGCACAGTTTCATACATCTGTCGGCGGAACGATACAGCACTGGGAGGCGGGCCAGCGCCATTGGGGCAGGCTCGCTGCGTTCAGATCGCCCGGCGGAAAACTCCGGGGGTCGTACCGTGAGCTTCGCGGAACACTCGGTAGAACGAGGCTTTGCTGTTGAAACCGGCCTCGAAGGCCAACTCCAGCACCGAGGCCTCCCGGCGCCCCGGCTCCCGGGCGAGCCGTTCAAACTCCTCCAACCGCAGCCGGTTCAACAGCGCGTAGAAGGATGTATCGAGGCCATTGCGAAGAAGCTCGGACAACCGGTTCTCGCTGAGCCTCAGCTCCCCCGCCAGATCGCCCAGGCTGAGCTCCGGATTGCGCCAGGGCCTCTCCTGCTCCAGGTACTCGCGTAGCCGCGCGACATCGTTGGCCAGCCGCGGATCCTCGGCCGAGGGGCGCAGGCGCAGCGCCAGGATCCAGGGGCGCTGCAGCACCATCAGCGACATCAGGTACAGGATCACGCCGATCACCAGACTGCCGAACACGGCGTCCCCCGAGAGATCCAGGCCGAGGCGGGAACCGAAGTCGTTGACGTAGATCATCCCCACGAGAGCCGCGACGAACAGCAGACCCTTGCGCAGCCAGGAGAGCTCCACCGGGCGCCGGCCGGCGGCGTGAAGCCGCGAGATGCGCTCGTCGTTGCGCAGGACGCGATAGGTCGCCGCGACGTAGCCGAAGAACCAACTCGCCTTGAGCACCATGTAGAGCGGCACGAGGACCGGGTGATCCAACGCCGCGTCATGGCGCACATCGTCGTCCAGCCAGAGCCAGGCGACTCCCCAGCCCAGCATCCCCAGCGCCAGAGGCGCGAAGTGCAGCAGTTCGGCCCGGCGAAGCTTTCGTTGCGGGTCGAGCAGCGCCTGGGCGAACAGCAGCATCAGCGGACCGAAGACCAACTCCAGGTTGATCATCATGAACACCAGGAACAGCGCCGGGGTCGGGGGCAGCACTTGCCGCACCGCTTCGCCGCCGATCATCAGCGTCCCCGCGGCGACGATCGCCGCCAGGCGGCGGGTCGCGGCCGGATTTCGGCTCTTGCGCCAGAACAACGCGCCGCACAGGAACAGCCCCTGGGTGATCCCGATGGCAAAGATCACGGTCCAGACTTGCTCGCTCATCGAACGGTCCTCCTGAGCCTACTAACGGGTGGAGCCGCCGGATAGTTCGAGGTTGGTGGGGTTTTGTGGGCCACGGTGGGCATTCGGGGGCGAAGCGGGGCACCCCGGCCCTCGCGGGAT
>CAZBZH010000617.1:2266-3105 GCA_964496265.1 uncultured Acidobacteriota bacterium
TCTGTCTCAGGTCAAGAAAGCCGCTGAAGGGCGTGGCTACAATGCCCGCTTCCCTGAGCGAGCGAGGAACGCCATGCTGCAGAAATTCGACGAACGGAACCGGGATCTCCAGGTCAACATCAACGGCAAGCTCGAGCACCGGGACCGGGCGCGAATCAGCCCCTTCGACTCGTCGGTCCAGGGGGGTGACGCCGTCTGGGAGGGGCTGCGGGTCTACAGCGGCAAGGTCTTCCGCCTGCGCCAACACCTGGCGCGGTTGCGCAGCTCGGCCAAGGCCATGGCCTTCAGCGAGATCCCCGACGACGAGCTGGTCATCGCCGAGATCAAGCGCACCCTGGAAGCCAACAAGATGTACGACGGCGTGCACATCCGGCTGACGCTGACCCGCGGTGAGAAGCTGACCTCCGGGATGGATCCGCGGCTGAACACCTCGGGCCCGACGTTGATCGTGCTGGCCGAACACAAGCCGCCGGTCTACGAGACCAGCGGCCTGACCCTGATCACCAGCAGCGTGCGGCGCTTCCCGCCGGACTGCCTCGACCCCAACATCCACCACAACAACCTGGCCCAGTCGATCCTGGCCAAGCACGAGGCCAACGTCGCCGGCGCCGACGACGCGTTGATGCTCGACACCCACGGCTTCGTCGCCGAGACCAACGCGACCCACGTGTTCCTGGTGCAGGATGGCGAGGTATTGACCCCGCGGACGGTGGCCTGCCCCGAGGGGGTCACCCGGGATGTGGTGCTCGAGATCTGCGGCGACAACGACATCCCCTACGCCGAGCAGGATCTGTCGCTGACCGCGGTCTATCGCGCCGACGAGATGTTCTGCACCGGGA
>CAZBZH010000618.1:0-2327 GCA_964496265.1 uncultured Acidobacteriota bacterium
CGCAGCGCGCGGAGCAACCCCTGCAGCTTGTTGGACGCAAAGGACGCGGTGAGGGCGCCGCTGGCCGGAGCCAGCGCGGTGCCGATGGCGCCAGTGGTCGCGCTGCCGAAGATCTCGGCGACCAGGTCGGGAGCGGTCCAGTCGATGCCGTACTCTAGGTCGTCGGAGAGTTCGACCTCGAACACCATCGCCTCGATCATCACCTGGCGGCGGTGCGGCTCGATCAGCGCCTCGAGCGTCTGCTCGACGGCGTCGATGTTGGCCGGAAGATCCCGCACCAGCAGTGTGCCGCCCAGCTCGTCGTAACGCAGGGTGCCCCGGGGTGAAAGCGACAGTTGCAGGGAGCCGCCGATCGAGGTCCAGGGCCCCTGGTCATCCTCGCCGGCGAGCAGCGGCGCGGACAGATGGAAGATCGTGCTGGCCAGGGGCACGCGATCGATCATCACCGCGTTGCCCTCGAGGCGGGCGGTGAGGTCGCGGCTGCGCAGGACGTGTTCGACCGCCTCGACCAGACGCACGTTTTCGAAAGCGACGCTGACCCGCGCGTCAACGCCGGGAGCGACCAGAAAACTCCGACCTGCCCGCTCGGCGAAGATCTGCATCACCTCGGCGACCGAGGCGGATTCCACGTTCAGCGAGAAGGTGGGCGGTGCGTCGAGGGCCGCGGCGACCTCCGGCCAGCCGTCGACGGTTCGCTCCAGGTCGACCCGGCGCAGCGCCGGAATCGGAGGGGCGTCGGCGGTAACCCGAGGCGGCGTCGGCAGGCCCGAAGGGACCGCGGCCTCGACCGGATCTCGCAGGGCCACCTTGGCACAGCCTGCGCAGAGGATCAGCAGGCTCGCGGCGAGTATCAAACGTTGTCTCACGGCAGTTCCTCGACCGGATCGTCGGTCTCCGGATCATCATGGGGGTAGTCGGCGGGCTCCGGGCGGTTGCTCGGCGTCAGCGGGATCGGCCACTCCCGCTCGTCGTCGGGATGGACCATCACCACGCGGTCCCGCTCGATGCGGCCGACATAGAAGGAGCCGACGGCGTCTCCCGGGCGGGCGACCTTGCCCCCGACGAGGGCCGTCGGATCGGTCGGATGCCTGTGGGGTATCGATGTTGACGAAGGCGTGCGCGACGATCCGGGCGGGCGCCGTGGCCGAGGCTTCCTTGCTTGCCGGCGAGGCAACCGGGCCGGTCGCTGCCGGGGCGTTGCGCGCCCGCCCCATCAGGCCGTGGGGAAGATCGCCGTCCAACGGGCTGCGTTTCCGGCGGTCGAGCCATTCTTCCCAGGTCGTCCACGCAGCGGGTCGCTCGCCGGTCGCTTCGGATTCCGCGGGCTCCTCGTAGTCGGTCAGGATGTCGTCGAACTTCCGCTCGACGGCACTGTCGACATCGGAACCGCCGAACAGATACCACCAGTCGAAGATCAGCACGATGACGGCGACGGTTACCAGGGCGATGACGCGGTTGCGATTCATGACGCGCCCTCCTCGCTCGGGACATGCTCGGTCTCGACCGGAAGGGACGTGACCAGGTAGAGCCGGCCCTCGAAACGGGGCAGCCCGACCCCTTCGATGATCTGCAGCCGGTCGACGTAGAGCGGCGTCTCGAGACGGGCCAGGGCGTCGGTGAACGCGACGATCTCGCCGTAGCCTCCGGCGCCGCGCACCTCGACGGTCATCGCACGGTAGGGCAGCGACGTGCCGTCCTGTTCAACCTGGTCCGGGTCGTCGCTCACCTCGGCGTCCGCACCGGGGTAGAGATCGATTCCCAGGGTCAGCGGAAAGCGAGGGTCCGACAGGGCGACCACCGTTCCGCTGGCGTAGCTGAATTGACGGAGATCCACCGAGCCGGCGGCGTGGTGCAGGCCGCGGACCATGTGACTCCAGGTGGCGAGGGGGGCACGGAGCTCCGGCAGTTCGCTCTCCTCCATCACCCCCAGGCGGCGGTCGGCCTCGTCGCGCACCGAGTCGATCTCGCTTCGCAGTACCTTGTTGTCCGCCCGGGCGGCGAGTGCCTGCCAGGTGGCGAACAGGGTGACGAGGGTGGCCGCCGCGGCGATCAGGGCCCAGGCCGGTATCTTGCGCTTCTTCACGGCCGGTTCCCCCGCCGCGGCACGTCGCCGACATGACCCTCGATGCGGAAGGCGACCGCCTCGGATTGCCCGCCGCCTGCCGACTGGATCGTGAGATCCGGCAGATCCCGGGCGAAGGGGCTCAGCAGCAGGCCGTCGTAGAGCGCGGCGACGGAGTCACCGGTGGCTCCGGTGGCTTGCCGTTCTACCCGTCCGTCCATAGCAAGCCGGGCGCCTTCCCCCCCACGACCCACTTCGATTGTGC
>CAZBZH010000618.1:2337-3102 GCA_964496265.1 uncultured Acidobacteriota bacterium
GGTCCCCGCGATGGCTCAGTTCGATGGTGTCGTAGCTGACCCCCTGGTCGACGAGCAGGCCGACCTCCTGCAGCAGCCCCGCCCAGTTGGGGACCCGGGCAGGATCGATCTGAAGCGCCAGCGTGTCGTCTCCGCCGGCCTGGCCGGCTTCGTCGTAAAGCAGTTCGAGCTGGGCTCGCGCCCGGTCCAGGTTGCCCCGCAGCGCGGAACGTTCCATCTGCTGGAGCAGCGCCGCGTAGAGCATCGCCACCGCCGCGGCCGACGCCACCACCGCCACCGCCAACTTCTTGCGCTTCGACAGCACCGCCGCCCGGCTGACCTCGGGGCAGATCGACAGCGGTGGTTTGCGCGTGCAGGCGATACGGCCCGCAGGGGAACAGAGCACCGCCTGAGCCGGTTGGAGCACCTCGCCGACCTCGAGGCCGGCGAACGCGTCGTCGAGTTCGACCTCGATATGCAGCTGCTGCAACGGGGGCAGCAGCTGTTCGCGGAAGGGTTCGATCTCCGCCGCGGCTCCCGACAGCACCAGTCGTCCGACGCCGCTGGCGTCGGTATTCTCGCGGAAGTAGATGATCGAACGCTCGATCTCCTGGAAGTCGGCAAGCCGGCGTTCGACGTCGGCCATCGGATCGGGCTCGGCGGAGGTCTGCCGTCGCGGAAGCTCTCGGGAGAGATGGATCTCTCGCCCGCGGAACAGGCTGAGGCAGGTGCGCGGAGCGCCGACCTCGGCCCGGAGTACCAGGACAACCGCTCTTTGTGGGCGGA
>CAZBZH010000619.1:0-3097 GCA_964496265.1 uncultured Acidobacteriota bacterium
GCTCCGTCCCGCACGCAGGCCACCGCCGAGGAGACGGTGCCGTAGGCGGTCACGCCCACCACCGGAAGTTGGGGATCCAACACCCGGATGCGGCGCAGCAATTCGTCGCCGGTGGTACCCGGCATGCGCAGGTCGGTGAAGACCGCGTCGAAATCGGCGCGACTCAGCGCACTCATCGCGCCCTCGGCATCGTGACAGGTTTGCACCTCGTAGCCGGCGCGGCAGAGCGCCCGCTCCATGGCCACCGCCATCTGGGTCTCGTCATCGACGACGAGGATCTTCTCAGCCATGCAGGACCTCCGGCTGGGCGGGCCGCACCGGCAGGCTGACCACGGCGCGGGTTCCTTCTTCTTTTCGGCTGTGCAGGGTGATCTGTCCGCCACCCCGTTCGACAATGCCGTGGACGATCGACAGGCCCAGGCCGGTGCCGTTCTCGGTGCGGCTGAAGAACGGGTCGAACACCCGGGGCAGATCCTCGGCGGCGATGCCGCAGCCGTCGTCCTCGACGGTCAGGCGGGCCTCGGCGCCCTCGCGCACCACATCGACGACGATCTTGCCGCCGTCGCCGGTGGCCGAGAGCGCGTTACCGACCAGGTTGAGCAGCACCTGACGCATCCCCTCGCCGTCTCCCTCGACCCAGCAGGGTCCCCGTCCGTCGGGAGCGGCCAGCTTGACGCCGCGCAGGGAGCAGGCCGGAGCCAGCAGGCCGCAGACGTCCTCGGCGATCTCGCGCAGGTCGATGGTCTGCCAGGAGCCTTCACTGGGATTGGCGAAGGCGAGCAGGTTCGAGACCGTGCCCTCGAGGCCCGAAGTCGCCGACAGGATCCGTTCCGCCATCTCCTGCTCGGCGGGACGGTCGGCCAGGTCGTCTCCCAGCATCGAGGCGAACAGCCGGATCGAACCCAGCGGATTGCGCACCTCGTGAGCCAGCTCGGCGGCCATGCGGCCCAGGGCCTCCAGCCGTTGCCGGCGGCCCCCTTCGGCTTCTTCCTTGCGGATCTCGGTCACGTCCTGGACGGTCAGCACCCGGGTGCCGATCTCGTCGTCGACGGGGATGAAGGTCACGGCGAAGTCGCGGGTGCCGAAGGGGGATTCCCGCCGCAGGCGCGCGGTCTGGGCCTCGGCGTCGGTCCGGTCCAGCAGCTCGCGGAGCTCCGGGTCGTTCAACGTCTCGCCGGCGCTGCCCAGGCCGAGCTGTTCGAAGGCGGCGTTGACCCGCAGCAGCGAGCCGTCGGGTTGCGACACCGCCAGCGCCACATCGAGGGCGTCGAGCACGGTCTCGAGACGCCGGTTGGCGTCGAGCAACTCCCGCTCGAGACGGTCGACCTTGGCGTGCAGGCTGGAGTGTTTCTCCTCCAACCGGTGAGCGGCCCGTTCGAACCGCTGGAACGCGTTGGTCAACATCGAGGTGGAATCACCGGTGGGATTCATGCCTTCTTCTCCTTGCCGTCTTCGCCTTCGATTTCAATGCAGCGCTGTATCTGCTGGTCAACCAAGGTTGACCGGAAAAGCGCCGCCGTGGTTGAGCTGTCGCCCTTGCCTTGAATCTCCGCACAGCGCTGTAGCTGCTGGTCAACCCAGTTCGAACTGAAGATCTGGGCGGCGTCGGCGTAGGCGGTGCACGCCTCGCCGAAGGTTCCCGCCGAGAACAGGATGTCGGCGCGTAGCACCGTCAGCGCTCGCCGTTCGTTGGCGTGCAGCCCTTCGTCTTCCATCGCCCACCGGGTTCGGGCCAGCGCCTCTTTGTCCTGGCCTTCGCGCCACAGCGCCTCGGCCAGCATCCGTCCGATCTTCTGCCGGTAGTACGGGGTGGGGTTGCGATCCAGTTCGAGGATCTCGCTCAGGGTCGTGACCACCTCGGCCCACTGGCCGGCCTCGGCTTCGGCCCGGGCCTCGGCGATGGCGTCGTTGATCAGCCCCGAGCCGTTGTCCGGCAGTCCGAGGCGCGCCCGCGCCCGGGCGACGATGCCCGCCACTTCGCGAGGCAAGGTCACCCCCAGGTTCTCCGCCTCGGCCGCGACCGCGGCAACGCCGACGTAGTCGTCGCGGGATTCGAGGTAAGTGCGTAGAGCGCTACGCGCCGCCAACGGGGCCAGGCTCTTCAGTTCATCCTCGCGGGCGAGACGTCCCAACGCGGAGATCGCCTCGATGGGGTAACCGGCACCGATGAAGCGTGCGGCCAGGCGATCGCAGATCATCGTCACCGACTTCGGCGTCGGCGCGTCCCGTCCCATCACCACGTAGGCGGCGATCAGCGAGGGGTCCGGCGGTTGGCCCATGCCCTCGAGCAGATCGACCCGTGCCTGGGCCGCCTCGGCCGATTTCGGGTGATCGTTGATCAGCCAGGCCTTGAAGCGCTGGGAGCGTTCGGTATCGGCGTTGTTCGCGGCGAGTTCGGACATGGTCCAGATCGCCTGAGCCCGGTCGGCGGCGCGGGAGTGAATGTTGACGAACAGCCGGTAACGTTCGATGGCGCCCTCGACGTTGCCCTGGGACGCGTCGATCTCGGCAGCCGCGCGCAGCGCGTCCTCGTGGATCCGCAGGGTCTCGGGCATGGTCTCGTCGAGAATCTTGATCGGTTCCAGCGCCAGGTCGTAGCGCCCGGTTCCATGGGCGCCGATCACCTTGGCCACCAGGGCCAGGCCTCGCTCGGTTTCATCGAGAGCGTCGATGTGGATGTGCTGGGACCACTCGAAAGCGGCGACCAGGTCGCCGACCTGAGACGCGTTGAAGGCGGCGCGGGCCAGGGTCGCCGGGGTCGCGGCATCCCCTTCTTCGACCGCCCAGCGCTGAAACGCGATGTGCGCCTCGACATCGTTACCCAGTTCGAGCTGGGCCAGGCCCAGCCGTTCGAGCATCGAGATCGTGCGCGGATCTTCGGGATAGAGGTTGGTCGCTGCCGAAAGGGCCCGGACCGCCTGGGGATCGGTGTCCCCCTCCTTGACCGGTAGCCAGGTGGCCAGCAGGAACAGCACCTCGCGGGTCAATTCCAGGGACGGGTCGCCGGCGGCCAGGCTGCGTAGCTCGCTCAGGGCGGAAGCGCTCTCGGCTGCGTTCTCGGATTGGACCGCCCGGGTCAGATCGATCAGCCGCTCTT
>CAZBZH010000620.1:0-3081 GCA_964496265.1 uncultured Acidobacteriota bacterium
GTCGCTGTCGATCTGCGAGGAGGCCTACGGCCCCGACCATCGGGACAGCGTCGATACGCGAAAGAAGCTGGACGCGGTGCGCGCGCGCCGCGACGGTTGACTCAGCCCTGCAGGATCCCCATCAAATGCCGCACCTCTTCCTCCACGTCGGCTCCCGCGTCGAGTGTCTCGGCGATCTCTTCCCGCAGCACCCGGCCGTAGCGCTTGCGTAGCCGGCTGACCACCATCTTGGCTGCGTCGACGCTGACCTCGAGACGTTCGGCGATCTCGCTGTAGGGCAGCGGCTCACCACCGGCGCCGAGATGCCCCGCCGCCGCCGCGAACTGATCCCCCTTGCCGATACGTTCGAGATCCGCCGCCATCCGGCGCCGCGCGCGCTCCAGCAGGGTGGTGGCCCACTGGTACTCGTAGGCGCTCTCGGGGGTGCGGTTGTCCTGGGGGATCAGGTGGTAGACCTGTTCGCCGTCTTCGCCATCCAGCGACAGCGGCCGAGTCCCGCCGCCCCGCTTCTGGGCCGCCGCGTCCCGGCGGGCGTTGGCCAGGAAGTGTTTCACCGAGGCCAGCAGGAACGAGCGGAACTTTCCGATCCCCGGCCGCACGTCGGCGAGGTATTCCCGCTCGATCATGCGGGCGAAGTACTCCTGGGTCAGGTCCCGGGCCTGGTCGGCGAGATAGCCCGAACGGCGGACGAAGACGTAAACCGGATGCCAGTAGTCGGCGCAGAGCCGCGCCAGCGCGTCCTCGGGAGAGACCGCCCCGCGCTCGGCGGAGTCCCTGGCGACACCGGCATTGCCGGCGTTGAGGATCACGCTCCAGCGGGTCGTTCGGAAGGCGCCTTGACTCAATCGGGTCTCCGCGGGGGCGGGGGTGGACCCTCAAAGTCTAGCGGAAGCCTGCGAGCCGGCCTCGCGAAATCGCCCGTGGCCAGGAAGATCGGCGCTCAGGTGCGTGGGTGCCGGCCGTCGTTGAGCTAGTAGGTCTCTTGCAGGTACTTCACGATGTCGCGGCTTTCGGGCATCCACTCGACGCTCCCGTCGGGGCGCTCGATGCGCAGGACCGGCACGGTGGAGCGGGACCGAGCGGCGACCAGGTCTTCCCAGTGGGTGCGGTCTTCGTGAATGTTGCGCAGCTCGACCTTGAGCCCCTGGGCCTCGATCGCCCGGCGGACGAAGGCGCAGTAGGGGCAGGCATCGAAGTGATAGAGGGCCAGCTTGTCCTGCACCGCCTCCCGGACGGGAGCCTCGGTGGGGGTCGCGGTGGACCCCGCGGTATCGGCGGAACCGGCTGAAGGAGCGGCGTGGATGCGATCGGTCGGGTTCATGCTGCGGACTCCTCTCTATCCTCGGGGCGCGATCCTCGAGGCGCCCCGGGCGTGCCCTGTTTACGGGGCCCGGGAACGCTGCGGCCCCGCCTGTTTGCGGCTGGGGGCCGATCTCGTCGTTGCGCAATAGATAACAGCGTCGCTCTTCATTTATTCCAAAGGCGGGCCCACCGCGCCAACCCTTCGCGCCTGGTTCGACGAGGCGGTGGATTTCTATGCCCGCAGATAGCCCCACGCCCCGTTTGAGATTTCTTTGAGGGTTCCGTGAGCATCTGCCCGCCCCCTCCCCGTCGTAGTCGTCGGTGAAGCGCGCTTGAGAAACCAAATGCTCGAACCGTCGACGACACGACGATTCACGGAGAACCGAAATGAAACGCTTGAATGGAATCCTGCGGGGAACCCTGGCCATGTTGGTCGCCGCCCCGCTCCTGGCCACCTCGCTGCAGGCGGCCAACCACCGGGAGGCGCCGATCACGGCCCTCGATCACAAGGCGGACATCACCGATGTCTACGCCTTCGTCAGCTACGACGAGAACCAGCAGGCGGGTGAGACGCCGGAGAAGGTCACGATGATCTTCGGCGTGGATCCCCTGGCGGAGCCGGCTAACGGTCCGACCATCTTCCCCTTCGATCCGGAGATCCTCTACGAGATCAACATCGACAACGACTTCGACGCCAAGGCGGACATCGTCTACCAGTTCCGCTTTGAAACCGAGTTCCAGCTGCCGTCGGTCTACACGGCGCTGGCCGGCGTCGGCCCCGACGGCGCCTTCGACCCGATCACCGGCGACCTGCGGGTGCCGCCGCAGATCACCTCCTTCGACAACCCCGGCCTGAATCAGCGCCAGACCTACACGGTGCACCGGGTTGACCTGCGCAACGGCAAGAAGATCCGCCGCCGCCAGCTTCGCAACGACGACGGCTCCCCCTTCTTCGCCCTGCCGGTTAACGCCGGCCCGCGCACCATGGACTACGACGCCCTGTTCGACCAGGCGACCTACGCCATGAACAACGGCACCTCGGTCTTCGCCGGCACCACCGACGACGCCTTCTGGATCGACCTGGGTGCTGCCTTCGACACCGCCAACTTCCGCACCCTCGGTAGCGGGATCCCCGGCGTGCTGACCGCCGCCGAGGACACCGCCGATCAGAACTTCGCCAGCGACACGGTCTCCGGCTACGCCGTCAACCACATCGCCATCGAGGTGCCGATCGAACAGCTGACCCGCACCGGCGCTGTCGAACCGGCCGATTCCCCCAACGCCACGTTGGGCATCTGGGCCACCACCTCGCGCCAGACCTTCACCATCCGTCGCTCGCCCAAGCCCTCCAACAGCTTCGGCGACTGGCGCCAGGTCCAGCGCATGGGGAACCCGCTGATCAACGAGCTGATCATCGGCATCGGTTCCAAGGACCGCTTCAGCATGGATCAACCGAAGAACGACGAGCAGTTCGCCGACTTCTTCCTCGATCCGCCGATCGTCGAGATCGTCGAGGCGCTCTACGGCGGCGCCCTCGAGGTGCCGGCCGCGCCGCGTACCGATCTGCTGCCGCTGGTGACCTACGCCGCGCCGATTGCCGCCGAGGGCACGCCGGCCGGTCCGATCGCCGACATGCTGCGGCTCAACACCGGCGTGTCCGCCACGCCGGCGGGCCAGGCCAGCCGCCTGGGTCTGATCGCCGGGGACGCTGCCGGCTTCCCCAACGGTCGCCGGGTGTTCGACGACGTCACCGACGTCGTGCTGCGGGTCGGCGTCGGC
>CAZBZH010000621.1:0-3079 GCA_964496265.1 uncultured Acidobacteriota bacterium
CATAGCGCGCCCGCACTTGCTCGGCGGTGCGCCGGAAACTCTCGGCGCTGGTCTCGGCCAGGGCGAGTTGTTGGGTCGCCTCGGTCACCCGGAAATAGGCCTTGGCCGTGCCTGCCGCGAGGGACAGGCGTGCCGCTTCGAGATCGGCGGCCGCCGCCTCGAAGTCGGCCACGGCAGCCCGGGCGCCGGCGCGGATCCGGCCCCACAGGTCCGGTTCCCAGGAGACGCCGAAGGAGACGCCGAGGGTCGTCGCCGTCGCCGATGCCGGTTGCCCCGGCGTGCTGCCGGGAATCGGAATTCCGATGAAGATCTGTTTGCTGCGATTGGCGTTCAGCGAACCGGAGACCTGCGGCTTGAGCTCGGCGCCGGCGATGCGCGCCTGGGCTTCGGCCTGGACCAGCCGCGCCGCCGCGGCCTGCAGGTCGTAGTTCTCGTTCAATGCTTGACGGACCATGTCGTCGAGATCCGGACTGTCGAAGCCGGTCCACCAGTCGCTACGGGTTTCGCTGGTTGCGGTTCCGCCCGCGACGGTGTCGCCGGCCGCCCAGCGGTCGGGCACCGTCTCCGCGGTAGGAAGGGTTCGTTTCACCGGCGCGGGAACACAGGCGGCGCAGGTCAACGCCAGCAGCACGATCGGGAGCGTGCGCTTCATCCCTTGCCTCCTCGATCGGTCACCTCGGCGGCTGCCTGCCGGGGTGTGGCCGGTGCGGAAAGCCCGGCGACGAGGAACGGAATCAGATGATCCTTGAACGCGTCGACACTCTCGATGCGATGTGCTTCGCCGGCGATCTTGGGTACCATCTCGGTAAGCGCCAGCGAGTGGGCCATCGAGCCGACCATGAACACCAGACGCCAGAACACGTCGTGCTCATCGAGGTGGGGCACCGCGCGATGAATCGCCCGGCCGAAGCGGAAGGCGACCTCGCGAAATTGCTCGACCATGATGCGCGTCAGGTTGGCGTCGGGATGACTGTAGGTCTGGCCGAACAGCCGCATGAAGATCGGGCTGCCCTCGCAGCAGATGCGCAGGGGGGGATCGATGAACGCGTCGACCACGTCGGCGAGGGCCGGCGGCTCCGCCGCGGCCTCGAGCCGGTCGAGGATTTCCAGGCGTTGACGGTTGAGCGGGCCGACCCGGCGCTCGAAGACCGCCTTGATCAGCTCCTCCTTGGAGCCGAAGTGGTAGTTCACCGCGGCCAGATTCACGCCGGCGCCGGCGGTGATGTCCCGGAGCGACGTGTCCGAGAAGCCGTGGTCGGCGAACAGCCGCTCCGCCTCGTCGAGGATCTTTTCCTTGGTATCGCCAGGGGGCATACAGGTCTCCATCAAACGTTCGTTTGAATCGTACGTTTGATTTTAGGCTCCGGTTTCACCCATCGCCATATTTCGCGGCGGATTCCCGCAAGTTTTCGCACTGCGGGCGGGGCAGCCGGGGCGGCTGCGGTGGGGAATGGGTCCCGGCGGGGGCTAGTCGCGGCTGAAAACCACCTGGCCGTCCAGGATGGTGTGGAGCACCCGGGTACCCAGGATCTCCTCCTCGGGCACGGTCAGGATGTCCCGGTCCAGCACGGTGATGTCCGCCAGCTTGCCCACCTCGAGGGAGCCCTTGTCGTCCTCCTCGAAGGCCGCGTAGGCGGCGTTCCAGGTGTAGGAGCGCAGCGCCTCCTCCCGGCTCATCGCCTGCTCGGGGTAGAACGCCCGGCCGCCGATGTTGCGGGTCACGCTGGCGTAGTAGCTGGGGATCGGGTCGACGTTCTCCACCGGCGCATCGGTGCCGTTGGTCACCACCGCGCCGCTGTCGATCAGCGCACGCCACATGTAGGCGCCGCTGGCCGCCCGTTCGCTGCCCAGTCGCTTGGGGACCCAGGGCGCGTCGGAGGTGCAGTGCACCCCCTGCATCGAGGCGACGACCCCCAGTTCGGCGAAGCGGGGCAGATCGTCGGGGTGCAGGTGCTGGGCGTGTTCGACCCGCCAGCGTTTGGACGCCGGATCCTCACCGAGGGTCCGCTCGAAGATATCCAGGGTCTCCCGGTTGGCCCGGTCGCCGATGGCGTGGACGCAGAGCTGGATGCCGTGCTCGAGGGCCAGCTCGGCGCTGGCCTCGATGGTCGGAATATCCACGGTGTTGAGTCCCGCGGTATCCGGCATGTCGGTGTAGGGCTCGAGCAGCCAGGCGCCGTGGGAGCCCAGGGCACCGTCGATCGAGTGCTTGATCCCTCCCAGGGTCAGCCGGTGGTCCCCGTAGTCGACCACCTTGGCGGTCGGCAGCTTCTCCCGCAGGATGTCGTTGGGCACCCTGAGCAGCATCCAGACCCGCAGGCCCAGATCCCCTTCGTCGGCCATTTCGCGCAGCAATTCGAAGGTTTCGAAGTCCGAGCCGGCGTCCTGGAAGCTGGTCACCCCCTTGGCCAGGCAGTCGTCCACCGCCCGCCGCACCGCCCGGCGCAACTCGTCCCGTTTCTGCTCCGCGGTCATCGAATCCCGGCTGCGGTCGTAGAGCCGGTGCACCAGGTCTTCGGCGGTCTCGCGCAGCAGGCCGGTGGGATGGCCGTCGGCGTCCCGCACGATGGTGCCCCCCTCGGGGTCCGGCGTGGAGCGGTCGATCCCGGCGATCTCCATGGCCAGGGCGTTGGCGATGGCGGCGTGGCCGGAAGCGTGGGTCAGCAGCACCGGATTCTGCGGCGCGGTCTCGCTGAGCCGGTCGTGGACCGGGTTGCCCTCGACGGTGCGGGCCGGGGGCTCGCTCCACTTCTCCTGATGCCAGCCCCGGCCGACGATCCACTGGCCCGGCTCACTCTTGGCCACCGCGTCGGCGACCCGCCCGAGCACCTCATCCCAGGTCCCGGCGCTGCCGAGCTCGACGTTCATCAGGGACTGGCCCAGTCCGGTGAGGTGGGCGTGCCCCTCGATGAACCCGGGCACCGCCAGCGCTCCCGCGAGTTCGACGGTCCGGGTTTCGGCGCCGATCCAGCGTTCGATCTCCTCGTTGCTGCCCAGGGCGACGATCCGCCCGTCCCGGGCCGCAAGCGCCTCGACGATCCGGTCCTCGGCATCGACGGTCGCGATCTTTCCGCCCCGC
>CAZBZH010000622.1:0-3056 GCA_964496265.1 uncultured Acidobacteriota bacterium
AGGCGCCCGCCAAGATCAACCATTTCGCCGTCTTCGGCACCGACTTCTTCGGGCGAGAATCGAACGGTGCGAATCTCCTCGGCCATCGCCTGTCCGCGATACGAGATCACCGAAGAGACGCTGTTCAGCGTCATGTTGATGGCGAACTCTTCCGGATTCGGTTGGTCGAGCTCGGTCGGATCGTCGAACTGTGCCGCGGCCGCAGCGGCCGCCAGATCGTCTTCGTTGTCGGAGTCGGGTTCGTTGGGGTCGACTGGCGGCAGGAGGATCCCGACGACCTGCACCGGCAGAGTGGGGTCGGTTTCGGGGAATTCGTCGGAGGTTTCGACCACGCCGGTTGGGTCACCGTTGCGAAATTCGTCGATCTGCACCTTCGCAGAACCACGGAAATCGACCACCTCAGCCCATCCGGGTGTCCCGCCGAGCAGGATCAGGCAACAAACAGTAACGGTGGAACCAAGCGATCGAGGCAGGCGGATCATGCGCATCTCCTGGTGGGCCCGTCGATTATCTGACGGTGCCGCACATTCCATTTACCGGGAGCCCATATCCACCAAAGCATAGCGCTCGAAATGGCCGGTAGCAAGCCGGGTGGCGCAGCCACCCGGAGGGAACAGGGAAAAGGGAACAGGGAACAGAAGGAGCAGGAGAAGGAACCGGGAACAGGATTGGGCTGCGAAGGCGGACCATACCTTCGCAGCCCATGCCAAGTTCCTGTGAGACGCGGAGTTGACCGCTTCCCGGTTGCCAGGGCCTCGCCGCCTTATTTGGCGATATAGAAGTAGTTCAGTGGGTCGTGTTCGAGCTTTTCGACCGCGACATTCTGGAATCCGGCGTCGCCAAGCATCTGCAGGGCGGTCTCCTTGCCCCACATGGCGCCGAGCCCAGCCCCGCCGTCGGCCAGCGAGACGGTCATGCAGTGCATGCACGAAATCGTGTACATGAACGGCGCGAGCGGCTGATCGCCGTTGGCGTGGTGGTGGCACGAGCCGGCGATGTCCTGCATCAGGAAGGTGCCACCCGGCGTGAGCGCCTGGGCGATGCAACCCAGTACCTTGGCCGGCTGGGCCTGATCGTGGATCGAATCAAAAGCACAAATCAGGTCGAACGCGTCACGCTCCTCCAGCGTGGAGACATCCTTGACCGCGAACCGCACATTGGTGAGCCCTTCGGCGGCCGCCTGACGCTGGGCCGTCTCGATCGCCTCGGTGGAGAAGTCGTAACCGACGAAGGTGCTCTTCGGGAAACGGGCGCCCATCTGGTTCAGGGTGCGACCGGCGCCGCAGCCGACATCGAGCACGTGAATGCCCTGTTCGAGGGCGGAACTGACACCCGGCGCGAGCGGGAGAATCTCCGCAACGATGGCGGCTCCGACCGACTGGGCGGATTCCTCGGCCATCACTTCGTGGAAGCGCGGGTAGTGTTCGTAGGGGACACCGCCGCCGTGTCGGAAGCAGTCGACAATTTTGTCTTCGACCGTACCGAGGACAGCCACGAACTGCGTCACGACCGCCAGATTGGGAAGCGCCTGGCGGGTCAGGCAAGCGGCGTGTTCTGCGGGAAGCGCGTAGAGCCCGGTCTGCGGATCGAGCGTGAGGATCTCGCCGGTGACCATCGCACCGAGCCACTCGCGTACGTAGCGGGCGTTCAGGCCCGTGGCGGCCGCGATGTCTTCACAGGTGGCCGGCGGCATCTCGGCGAGTTTGTCGAACAGTCCGGTGCGGTGTCCGATGCTGATCATCATCGCCAGGCCAGCGTCGTTGAGCAGGCCGATCATGCGATGGGTGAAGCCTTCCTGGCGGACGGTGTCGAGCGTGGGCGTTACGCACATCGTGTGAGTCTCCGGTGGTAATGAACTTCTCTCACATAAGCGGCGACAGGCGGGCAGCAGCGCAACGGGGTTTTCGGGCTGTGCCCCGAAAAAGGGAACAGGGAAGCGTTCGGCTTTGCCTCACTCAGGGAACAGGGAACAGACTTGGGGACCGGGAACTTTCGCCGCGCGGCCGTTCTGTTCCCTGTTCCCTGAGGGCGGCGTGCGCCGCCCGGTTCCCTGTTCCCTTCCCTTTTATAACTGGCTGTCAAACTGGCAGCGGGGTGCGGGTTTGGTACTCGGAAAAGCGGCGTTTCAAGCGATTGCGGCGGTTTGGTACGCGGCTTGCTTCCATCCCCGGTGGAAACTTGAACATCGCGAGGACTGACGATGCAAACCGATAAATTCACGATTAAGGCCGCAGAGGCCGTGCAGGCGGCGCAGCAGCTTGCGGGAGCGCGGGGCAATCCGACCGTCTCGACCCTGCACCTGCTGCACGCCCTGCTGGATCCGAAGTTGACCGAAGGCGGCATTGTCGTACCGCTGCTGCAGAAGATCGGCGCGGACGTCGATCAGATCCGCCAGCTTGCGGAGGCGGACCTCAAGCAACTGCCCGAACAGAAGGGTGGTCAGGTAAACGCCGAGCCGGCGCTGATCGCGCTGCTCAACTTTGCCGAGAAGCAGGCGGATCGACTGAAGGACCAGTACATCTCCACCGAGCATCTGCTGATCGGGCTGGCCCAGGTGCCGAGTCCGGCGCAGAAGATTCTCGAACTCTCGGCCGTCACGCCGGATGACGTGGTCAAGGCGCTGCAGGAGATCCGCGGCAGCCAGACCGTCAACAGTCAGGATCCCGAAGCGACCTATCAGCCGCTCGAAAAGTACGGGCGTGATCTGGTCGATGCGGCCCGGATGGGCAAGCTCGATCCGGTGATCGGGCGCGACGAAGAGATTCGGCGCTGTACGCAGGTTCTTGCCCGACGGACGAAGAACAATCCGGTGCTGATTGGCGAAGCCGGCGTCGGTAAGACGGCAATTGTCGAAGGACTTGCCCAGCGGATTCTGGCGGGCGACGTTCCGAATGCACTGAAGGATAAGAAGCTGATCGCCCTCGACATGGGGGCGCTGATCGCCGGGGCGAAGTATCGGGGCGAGTTCGAAGAGCGGCTCAAGGCCGTCGTGAACGCCGTGACCGAGTCGGCCGGGCAGGTGATCCTGTTCATTGACGAACTGCACACCCTGATTG
>CAZBZH010000623.1:0-3046 GCA_964496265.1 uncultured Acidobacteriota bacterium
TACCGGCGTGTCTCCCTCGCCGGTGGCGATGACCTCGCTGGACCTGATGGACGACGTCACCGCCTGGTACGGCGGGGAGCCCCGCAGCGGCGCCACCGCCGCGGCCGAGGGAAGCGACCCGGCTCCCGGTGCCGGTCACGATCACCCGGACCACGGCTCCGAGGGAGCCGGGCACCTCGACCGGCTCCCCGGCGACGAGGGGAGTATCTCGATCGACGCCTTCGACACCCAGACCCGGGAAACCGACAACGCCCTGACCTACTCTAACCATGTCGACGTCGCCTCACCGATGGGCAACAGCCGGCTGGATCAGGTGCTCGACGACGCCAACCTGCGCGCCGGCCGGGCCGACAGCGGATCCGACGTGGCCTGCTGCATCACCCTCAGCCGCCAGGGCAACGCCAACAGCTGGGGCAGCGCCGGCGACGGCCTCGACGTGATCACCAACAGCAGTGGATTGAACCAGGCGATCGGTAACGGCTCGGGACGCTTCAAGGTCGTGACCAGCATCGGCTGGTGCGGCGGTCCCGGCGGCGGCATCGTCGGCTGCGCCAACACCCCCGGTAGCGGCATCGTCGTCGTGCGTCTGAGCAACCTGGGTAACGAAGGAATCCTCTGGATCCACGAGTACGGCCACAACACCCGGCTCGGCCACGCCAGCGGCTTCTCGCGGATCATGTTCGGCTCGATCACCGGCGTGAACAACACGCTGATCCAGAGCGAGTGCGATTCGTTCCACGCGCCCTTCTTCACCACCAACGCGATCCTCAGCGATACCGGCGCCTGCGAAGATCCCGACGGCGACGAGGTGCAGAGCGGTATCGACAACTGCGTCAACGCCTCCAACGGCAACCAGGCCGACGGAGACGGCGACGGCTTCGGCGATGTCTGCGATAACTGCTCCAGTATCCCCAACGCCGATCAACTCGACTTCGATCTGGACGGTAGCGGCGACGCCTGCGACAACGACGACGACAACGACGGCGTGACCGACGGTGCCGACTGCGCGCCGTTCAACGGGGCGGTCAGTTCCCCGGCGGGTCCGCCCAGCGACCTGGCCTGGAGCGCCGTGGACACCCTGGGCTGGACCCCGGGCAGCCAGAACGAGGAAGCCAACGTCTACCGCGGCGGGCTCAGCCCCGCCTGGACCTGCTTCGTCGACGGCGTGGCCGGCTCCAGCGTCACCGACGCCGCGATTCCCGCCGTGGGCGACGCCTTCACCTACCTGGTGACCGGCGCCAACGTTTGCGGCGAATCGGGAGCCGGCGACGACAGCGGCGGCGCGCCCCGCACGGTGACCCCCTGTCCGTAGCTCACAGCTGAAACGGCGCCTGCGGGTCCCGCGGGAATCCCGGGCGCCATTGCAGTAAGGTGGAGAGGTTCCGAAGCCCGGCCTGGCCGGGCTTCTTCTTTGTCCGCGCGAGGGAACAATGCAAAGCGAGCCGATCGGACAGGAGGTGTTGGTCGCGGACCGGCTGGCGGTCCACGTCTTCGAGCAGCGTTTCGCCACGCCTACGGGGGACGTCGACGCCTGGGCCTATCTCAGCGCCGGCCTCGGGCGGATCGGGCAGAAGGAGCTGATGCTGGTCGCCCGCCGCCCCGAGGGCGCCGAGCAGGGGGACTATCCGCGGGAGCTGCTCGAGGCCTTCCGCCAGCTCTTCGCGCGGGCCGAGAGCAAGCGGGTCTCGGATGTGGGCAGCTGCATGCGTTTCCAGGAGGGCGCACCGGTCGAGTTCGACGGCAATAGCTACGCCGGCATGTTGTTCTCGTTGCCCCAGCGGCTGCCCGGGCGCATGATCGTGCCGCCGCACCTGCTGGGCGTGCCGCTGACCGCCGCGGAGATCGACGCGGCCCGGCAGTTCGGCGTGGTGCGCCTGATGACCCACTTGGCCCGCAAGCACCGCTTCTATCCGACCCCCCCCTGGATCGAGAGCGAGCGGCCCGAGCTGCCCGACGATCCGAACCAGAGCCTGTTGGCCCGCACCCGCCGCGCGCATCTGCGCGGGGCGGTGGCCTACCTCCATGGCTGGGTCCGCGGCGCCCAGGCCGAGGGGCCGGTGGGTCTGGCCGGTCAGCGGGTGGTGCTGCAACTCCATCCCCAGGTCCGGCATTCGTTGCTGCAGCACACCGAGGGCATGGAGCAGGGCCAACCGCGGGTGTTGTTCACCGATCCCGACGCCCGCGCCCACGCCGCGCTGCATCCGGCATCGGGGAGACAGGGGCTGCACTCGGTCGGTGCCGGCGCCCAGGACACCGTGCGCATCGCCGCCAACTTCCTGCTGATCTCGGTGGGCGAGCCCCAGGACCGCGCCGGGATTGCCGAGGACGGTTTGGCCTTGGCCCTGCGCTCGCAAACCTGGGAGCGCATGCGCCAGGCGATCGCCTCGGGTCAGCCGCTGCGCGCCGAGCCGGACAACGGGCAAGGCCTGGGCTTCGAGTTGATGTGGCTTCACGAGGCCTGGAACGATCCGGTGCGCGGGGTGCCGCTGCCGCCGGCGGGTCAGGAGCCGGGAGCCGCCGGCGCCATCGAGAGCGGGGAGCCCCAGGTTGCCGGGGGACTACCCAACGTCGGTTTCTCCCGTTTCTCGGGGATCCAGTTCGTCACTCCCGAATCCGAGGTGCCCCATCGTCTCGACCGCGCCGCCCTCGATGCCTTCATCGGCCGGGTCGCCGCGGCGGTGGAGGACTGGACCGCCCACACGGCATCGGAGGGGGGAGCCGACCTGGCGTTGGAGTACGAGCTACGGCTCGACGGCCGCGTGGATGTGACCGCCCGCTACCGCCCCACTCCCGACGAGACGAACCTGGAGCGGCTCAAGCAGCAGCTCGTGCGGCTGCCGCCGCCCAAGGTGAAGTTGGGCCCGGTGCGGTTCCGGCTACTGTTCGCCCTCTGGGGCGGCACCGGCGCCAAGCTCGACTGAAGTCGCCGCTCCGTCGTTCGCGAGCCGGTCGATCCGCCACAGTTCGAAGGTGACGATCGGTTCCGATGAAATCGACCAGGGCAGCAGTCCCCACTGGTTCGAGTAGAAGCCGGCACCGCCGGACA
>CAZBZH010000624.1:0-3033 GCA_964496265.1 uncultured Acidobacteriota bacterium
AACGGCGGCGACCATGACGGCCTGGCTCCCGACGCCGACATCATCCTGCAGGATATTCAGGGAGGCGGGACCTTCTCCTGCCTGTTCGGTAGCGTCAGCCCGCCGAGCCCCCTGAGCAGCGCCTGGAGCGACGCCCGCAGCCGCGGCTCGTTCATCCACACCAACTCCTGGGGTGGCGGCGGCAACAGCTACGGCGGCGCCGCGCGGAACATCGACAGCTACATGTGGGAGACCCAGGACTTCCTGATCCTGTTCGCCGCGGGCAACGGCGGCAGCAACGGACTGGGCAGCTACTCCAACGCCAAGAACTCGATCACCGTCGGCGGCACCCGCAACGGCGCCAGCATGGAAGACATGTACGGCTCCTCGAGTCGCGGTCCTGCCGGCGACGGCCGCACCCTGCCCGACCTGACCGCACCCGCCCAGGGCGTGTCCTCGGCGCTGAACCGCACCACCTGCGGCTGGACCGGCAAGACCGGGACGTCGATGGCGACCCCGGCGGCGGCCGGCGGCGCGGCGCTGGTTCGTGAGTACTTCAACGAAGGCTGGTACCCCAGCGGCACGCCCCAGGCGGCCGACGAGTTCACCCCCAGCGCCGCGCTGATCAAGGCGACGATGCTGGCCTCGACCCGGGACATGACCAGCAGCGGTGCCGGCGACCGGCCCAACAGCGACCAGGGCTACGGCCGGCTGACCCTCGACGATTCCCTCTGGTTCCCCGGCGACCCCGCCGAGGAAACCCTGCGGGTGCTCGATGACCGCAACATGAACACCGGCTTCACCACCAGCGGCGAGAGCCAGAGCTTCGAGATGCACCTGACCGGCAACGAGCCGCTCAACGTGGTGCTGACCTGGACCGACGCCCCGGCCGCCTCCGGCGCCTCCCGGGCGTTGATCAACGATCTGGACCTGCTGGTCACCACCGCCGACGGTCGCACCTTCCGCGGCAACCAGGGGACCGCCGGCGGCTGGACCGTCGACGAGTCCGATACCCCCGACACCCTGAACAACAAGGAAGCGGTCTGGTTGGAGTTCCCCTACCCCGGCCCGGTGACCATCACCGTCGAGGCGACGGATATCGTCGACGTCGGCCTGCACCCCCAGGACTTCGCGCTGGTTACCGTGGCGCCCCTGGGTCAGAACTGCGCCGGCGTGGCCGCCCCCAACGGCATCGGCGACACCCTGATCCTCGACGAGGACGGCACCGACGTCAGCCTCAACTGGGGTGAGAGCGATGCCAGCTACACGATCTACCGGGGCAACTCCGGCAGCTTCATGCAGGGACAGCCGGAAACCCTGGTCGACGATCTGCTCGATCCGTCGCCAACGGGTGACGGCGTGGCCTTCACCGACGGCGGAGCGGCCGGTGACGGCGGCGACTACTACTACCTGGTGTTCGGCAACAACGCCTGCGGCGAGACCCTGCGCTAGCGACGGGCGCGGAAGCTCGGCCTGGCAAACAGTCGCCACGGCCACACGTACATTCTGAACTAGAGTGGGAAGTAGCGCCTGCGGTTCGGAACCCCTATCTAGCCACGCTAGCTAGCAGTTGCCTTCTCGGTTCTGAATTCCATTGCAAGTGCAGGGATCATTTTGAGCGGTAGGATCCAAAGAGCACTTGTAGATCCGAGAGTTGCCCTCGGCAGCCGAACACTCGCCTTGGGCCAAGGAAGCGCTACCGGTGCGACCACCAGCGTCATAGAACTCAACCTCGAGAACACCGCCATCATCGCGGTCATTGCAAACCAACTGTTGCGGCACGACCACGGAGCCGGTGCTCTGAGCTATGAGGCTACGGGGAAGGGTTGATAATCACTACATCAGCGTGGAGCCCGGCTGTATCGACATCCGCTTCAACTACGGTCGCGAGAACAGAAGCATCGGTCTGGGTGGCCACCGTATAGGACCAGCCTGATGGGAGCTTTACGGTCGCCTCGTACTCAGCAAGGCACGGAGTGATTGCGCACACACACAAAGCCGACAGAAGTGCCACTTTCAACTTCATCACGGATTCTCCTCAAGTTGTTTCGGAAGGCAGGAGCAGCCTCCCACTCTGCTAACGAGGCTAGCCAAGGGCACGTACTCGCGACACGACAATACCGAAGATTTACATTTTTTTTTACACTACAGAAATCGCAAACGCAGGCCGCTGGGTAGCCCAAACGGAGGAAGCGCGTTACGATTGGATTAGACAACTCCACGGAGGACTGGAAATGACGTTCACTACATTCGTGCTCGCCTCGCTTCTCTGTCTACCCGCCAACACCGTGACCGAAGTGCCCGTTGATGAACCCCCAACCTGCAGCGCGCTTGAATGCTACCGATCCGCACTTGGGGCATTGCGAGACTCCCAACCGGACGAGGCGTTGAAGTACTGCGACGAGGGAATCCGTGCGATCGAGCTCCTCGAAAAGCGGGGCTCTAAGATTCGGAAGGCCCAGTTGCATGAGATCGCTGGCGATGCCCACACCCTCAAAGGGGAGTACTCGCTCGCGGCAAGGCACTACGGCAGAGCAAAGAGCCTTTTTGAGGCGAACTACACGTCAGATCATTGGCGTCTCACCGAACTTACTCGAAAGCTTCGTGGCGTCGGGGTCGACTAGAACTTGAGGGAACGCTGGTCCCCCGGCTGCGGCGGGACCCGAAACAGGTCGGTGCGTCGGGGCGGAAACTGGCGAACCAGGCCCAGGCGCTTGCAGGCGAGCTGAAAGCGCCGCTCCAACACCTGAGCGTACGGCCCCTCCCCGCGCATGCGGCGCCCGAAATCGGCGTTGTACAGCCGGCCCCCGTGGCTCTGACGCATCAGGCTCATCACCCGGTCGGCACGATGGGGATAGTGCTCTTCCAGCCACTCGGCGAACAGATCCTTGATCTCGAGAGGCAGCCGCAGCAGCACGTAGTTGGCGTACTCGGCGCCGGCGGAGCGCGCGCCCTCGAGCAGGGCCTCCAGTTCGTGGTCGTTGAGCCCCGGCACCATCGGCGAGGTCAGCACCCCGACCGGAACCCCCGCCTCGCTCAAGGCGCGCACCGCTT
>CAZBZH010000625.1:0-3033 GCA_964496265.1 uncultured Acidobacteriota bacterium
CTCGTAGCTCCAACCCTCGGGCAGTCGCCGCAGCCGGGAGGGGAGCAGATCCAGTTGATCGACGTAGCCGCCGAAGCGGGTGACGCCCATCACCCGGTCGCCGACTGTGGGGCCCTCGGTCACCGCCGATCCGACCTCGAGCACCTCACCGCAGACCTCGAGCCCGGGAATGAACGCCCCCTCAGGGGTCGCCGAGTACAGGCCGGCCAGCGCGAACACGTCGGCGAAATTAAGACCGACCGCGTGCACCCGGACCCGCACCTCATCGGGAGATAGCGCCCCGACCGGCTCGGTCACCCGGCGCAGCCGGTCGAGGCGGCCCGCCCGGTCGATCTTCCAGACGCTCCGCTCGGTAGGTTTCGCCTGGGTCATCCGGCACTCGTGGTGGTCATCCGGCGCTCGTGGTGGTCATCACCGCCGGATTGTAAACCCGGCGCGATGGGACGCTGCCTACCGCGACCTTTCACCGCTCGGCGGAGCCTGTAATCAAAGACGTGCTTCGCCCGTCGATAAGGAGATGCGTTTCTCAGAGCAACTCGATCTGCTGCACACCCGGGTAACCGGCGTGGGCCCGCTCAGGCTCTTCACCTGGATGAACCGGGTGCTGTTGAGCGTTGGGTTCCTGCCGTCGGGGCTGAAGAAGATCGTCGGCGAACCCTTCACCCTGCTCGGTCCGGAAACACGGGTCGGCTACTTCTTCGACGCGATTCACCAGGCCGGCTGGTACTACCCGTTTCTCGGATGGGCCCAGGTGATTGCGGCGGTACTGCTGTTGGTGCCGCGCACGGCGACACTGGGTGCGCTGATCTATCTCCCGATCATCCTCAACATCTGGGTCATCACCGTGGCCATGCATTTCCGGGGGACGTGGGTCATCACCTCGCTGATGTTGCTGGCCAACCTGTACCTGTTGTGCTGGGACTACGATCGATTGCGCGGCATCTTCCCCTGGCATGACCCGGCGCGGGTATCGGGCTGACTAGAAGATGTAGCGCCCCAGGTCGAACTTGAGCATGCCGCCATAGTCCGGCCGCGGCCCGCTGCGATCGTGGCGCAGCTGCACGCTGAACCCGGCGACCCCGGGAACGGGGATGTCCCGGCCGTCGATGAAGTCCAGCACGAAGGCGCGCGCCGAATCGTTGCTCATCACGCCGGCCAGGGCGCCGCCGCCGAGCAGGATCGCCTGGGTCACCATCAGCGCCCGCTCTCCCGTCGAGGAACGGTTCCAGCCCCGGCGAGCCTGGCGCTGTACCTCGTCGAGCAAACGGGAGGAAGCCTGCTGGACCGCCGGCGTGATGGAGAAATGCACCTACTGCATCCAACGCATCGAGGCCGGCAAGATCGCCAACCTGGCCGGGCCGCGGTGTCGCCGGGCCGGCTCCGCGGGGAACCAGCGGCGCCGACGGCGCCGTTACCGGCATCTGCAGCCAGTCCCTCTGACTCGGCTGGAACAGGCGCCAGCTCGGATTCATCAAGCGATTGCGCAGCACGATGCTGGGCACGCCCCCCTGCATCCGCCGGATCTCCGCTTCGATGTCCGGATCGAGTTGAAGCCTGAAGTTCCCGAGATTCAGTCTTGGTTCGCCCATGCCATGCCTCCGGTGCCGCGAGGGTCCCTGTCGCGCGCTCCCCGACTCTGTCGGCCCACACGGCCAGTCGTAACGGCTGATCGACGGGTCGCTTCCCTAAGGTCCGCGGACCCGGGGCGCGTAGGCGCCCTTGCGCTGCCGGGAGCCCAGCCTCGCGCCATTTTGGCGCGCCCGAGGGCGGGAAGAGGACAGATTGTCGCCGTCAGGAGACAGAATTCCGGCCAAAACCCGCCATTTCTGCGGGAAAACACCCGGCCCGGATCCTGCGTATAGAGAGGGGCATGAGTAAACGAATCAGCCTCGAGGACCCGGAGAAAAACTACGAAGCCGAGCGCATGCCGCCCGACGCCGACCTGACGCGGGTGTACCTGCGGGAGCTCGGCGCCACCCCCCTGCTCGATCGGGAAACCGAGGTCGAGCTGGCAAGCGCCCTCGAGGAGGCTCGCAAGGACTACGCGAAGGCCGCGGTGAAGCTGCCGGCGGACTGCCGCCACCAGGTGCTGGTCGGGGACTACCCCTCCGCCCGCTCCAAGAAGATGTGGACGATGCAGCAGATCGAGAGTTGCCACGAGCGCGTGCGCGGCTACGTCAAGCAGAACCCCGATCTGCGCAAGAACCCCGCGTTCAAGAAGCTGGCCGACGCCAAGCGCCGCATGGACCGCAACCGCGATGGAATGATCGAGGCCAACCTGCGCCTGGTCGCCCATGTGGCCAAGAAGTTCTGCAACCAGGGTCTCCCCTACCTGGACCTGGTGCAGGAAGGAAACATCGGCCTGATGAAGGCGGTAGAGAAGTTCGAGTACGCCCGCGGCTACAAGTTCTCGACCTACGCCTTCTGGTGGATCAAGCAGGCCATGACCCGAGCCATCGCCGACAAGTCCCGAACCATTCGCATTCCGGTGCACCTGGTCGAGAAAATGCGCAAGGTGCAGAAGGCCGCTACCGAGCTCGAAAAAGACCTCGGTCGCGAGCCCTCGTTCGAGGAGATCTCGGAACAGACCCAGGTCCCGGTCAAGGCGATCGCCAAGCTGTTCGGCCCCTCCGCCGGGGAGTAAACCCTGCCACACGTCGCGCTCGTTCGGATGGCTCTGCTTTCGCTCGTAGCGCTCGCGGCGTTGCTGGGGGGTTCCGTGTCCGAGGGACAGGAACTCCCTGAGAATGCCGCGGCCGGCTCCCGCAAGATCACCGTCTCGAAGGTCCGTGCCCTGCCGCAATCCTGCGGGACAGGGGTCTCCGGGATCGCGCCCCACGGCGACGGACTCCTACTCGCTCCCGAGCGCGGTCGCCGGCTGAGCGTCTGGAGTGGTACCGACGGCGCCGAGTGCGGCTCGATTCCCGTCGAGGGCATTCCCGCCGGCTTCGACCAGGAAGCCCTGACCCTGCTGGATTCGGGCCGGGTGGCGATCGGCACCGAGTCCGCGGGCGACGCCCCGATCTACCTGAT
>CAZBZH010000626.1:0-3022 GCA_964496265.1 uncultured Acidobacteriota bacterium
TGCCCTGGTTCGTGGAGAAACCCTCCATCTCCCCGTAGGCCGAGATCTCCATCAGGTTGCCCAGGGCCTCGATGGCCTGCACCAGCACATAGACCCCGACCAGCTTGAACCCGATCCGGGCAGTATCGAAACCGTTCATCGGCACCTCCGTTGTTGCCCCACCATACCCCGGCTGCGGGATATTATTCGTCTCGGCCTTGACCCTCACGTGACGTCAGGGCGCATTCTGCCCCCATGAACGAGGCGAAGACTTACCAGGTCAAGGAACTGGCCCGGCTCACCGGAGTCACGGTCCGGACGCTGCACTACTACGACGAGATCGGACTGCTGCGTCCGAGTGCGCGGAGCCCCGCCGGCTACCGGCTCTACGACGGAGACGATCTGATCCGGCTGCAGCAGATCCTGATCGGCCGCTCCCTCGGGCTGCCGCTAGCCGAGATCCAGCGCTTCCTCGACCGTCCCGGCTTCGACCGGCTCGCGGCGCTTCGCGCGCAGCGCCAGGCCCTTGTCGAACAAACTCAGGCGACCAACCGGATGATCCGTGCCGTGGACCGGGCGATTGCCCGTCTGGACGGCTCGGCCCAGGGAGACTTCGAGATGAAGGAGCTATTCGACGGATTCGATCCCGCCGAACATCGGCCCGAAGCGGAGCGGCGCTGGGGCGGAAGCGACGCTTACGTGGAATCCACTCGCCGCACCGCGGACTACACGGCAGAGGATTGGAAAACACTCAAGGCGGAACAGGACCGGATCTACGCCGACGCCGCCGCTGCGCTGGCTTCCGGAGCCGCGCCGAATAGCGATGAAGCAATCGCCATCGCCGAGAGGCATCGGCTGTCGATCGATCGCTGGTTCTATCCCTGCAGCCCGTTCCGGCACCGCGGCCTCGCCGAGATGTACGAGGCGGACGCCCGCTTCCGCGAGAACATCGATCGGCACGGCGAGGGGTTGACCACCTTCCTCGCCGCGGCGATCCGGGCCAACACCGAGTCGGCGGCCGGCTAGACCCGCAGCACCGGTGGCCCGATCGGAAGACGGTCAGCCGACAGGGCTGCGGCCGTCGGCGCGGCCATCCTCCAGATCGACCCGCTGCAGGGTGTTGCGGAACTCCTCGGGCGAGCAGACCCCCTTGTCGACCATCAGACGCTGGATGGTCTTGGTTGCCAGGGCCAACTCGCCGAGCGCCCGCTCGAGCCGCTCGGCGTCGACGCTACCCCCCTGAGTCACCCGGGCGGCTTCCATCCGCGCCTGATCGAGCTCCCGGCGGGTCTCGTTGATCTTGTGCTGCTGGTAGAAGTCGAAGATCCAGTTGATCAATCCCAATTCGCGTTCCTCCTCATGGTTGCCCGGGATGGAACGCAGGGTTGCCGTCGAGGGTTCCGTCGATGAGCCCCGATGATCCAGGCCCTGATGATTCGCGAGGGACTCTAGGAAGCGGGGCGCGCGTTGGAGACGTTCCCCACACACAGCCAGCGACCGTCCTGCTTGCGGTACAGCTCGATCCAGGCGAAGACCCCTTCGATCGGGGTCTCACTCCCGTCGTCGGCAGTGTGGACACCGCTCAACTCGACCTCGACGATCACCCAGCCCAGGGTCCCGTCGTCGGAGACCTCGACGATCGGTTCACGCAGATCGCGGTAGGTCGTGAAGCGCACGCTTTCCAGGTAGGGCTCTCGCATCCGGCGCCGGGTCTCGGGGTCGGCATAACGGATCTCGCCGCGGTTCGCCGAGACGAAGGACTCGGCCTCGGTGGCGAGCCAGCTGTCGACGTCGTTCTCCAGGTGAGCGCGGAGCACCGTGGCGTGCATCTCGCGAAGGATCGCCTCGTCGGCGGCGGTATCGACCGACGGCGCGGAAGCGACGCCGGCCGCCGGATCGGTTGGCGGATCCGAGGGCGGAGCACATGCGGCGAAGAGCAGGAAAGCGATGGCTGAAGCCAGAACAACACGCTTCATCGAGAGTCCCCCGTCGGTTCCGGGCGAGCCCGGTTCACGAGCGAAGCCTAACGCGATTCAGCGGCAGCCGCGAGCGCCGCTCAGCCCTCGCCGGGCGAGCGGGCGGCCCAACGGGCGACGATCTGTTCCAGGGCGTCCTTACGCACCGGCTTGGCCAGGTAGTCGTTCATCCCGGCCTCGAGGAAACGCTCTCGATCCCCCTGCATGGCGTGAGCGGTGAGCGCCACGATCGGGGTCTGGGGCAGGCCGTGGCGCGCCTCGTGGGCGCGAATCGCCTTGGTCGCCTCGACCCCGTCCATCTCCGGCATCGAGATGTCCATCAGCACCAGATCGAACCGTCCGGCGCGAACCGCCTCGTAGGCCGCCCGTCCGTCGACGACCGCTTCGGTGGCGTACTGCTCGTGGTCGATCATCTTCTCGACGATCAAGCGGTTGACCGGATTGTCTTCGGCCAGCAGCAGGCGGATCGACGGGGAAGTCGAAGGAACGTCCTCCTCCTCCAACTCGATAACCTGGACATGCTCCTCGATCGGCCCATCGGCGGCGGGGAGCAGCAGGTCGGCCAGCGCGTCACGGAGAAACGCCGCGCGGACCGGCTTGTTCATCACCCCCTGGACCTCCAGCGATTCGAAGGCACGGGTGGTCTCCTCCCGGCTCCCCGAGGAGAGCACCAGCACGGGCGTGTCCCGGATCAGCGGATCCGCCCGGATCTCGGAAACCAGCCGGGCACCATCGGTCACCGGCATATGGAAGTCGATCAGGGCCAGCGGGAAGGGGGAGCCGGCCTCGGCGGCCCGCCGCAGTGCATCCAACCCGGCCCGGGCGCTCTCGACCGCCTGGGGCCGCAGCTCCCATCGTGTGAGTTGCTCGGTCAGGATCGTGCGATTGACCTCCAGATCGTCGACAACCAGCACGCGAACCGCCCTGGGCAACGGTCGGGCCGGTCGAAGCGACTGCCCCAGCGAGACCACCGGCAGCGGCATCTCGAAGCGGAAACTCGAACCGGCGCCCAGCTCCGAACGCACCCCGACCTCGCCTCCCATCGCCTCGATCAGACTACGAGTGAT
>CAZBZH010000627.1:0-3012 GCA_964496265.1 uncultured Acidobacteriota bacterium
AGTCCTCGGTGCGGGATCTGCGCATGGGGAACTTCTCCAAGGGCATGCGCCAGAAGGTGGCCATCGCCCTGGCGCTCCTGCGGGATACCGAGATCCTGCTGCTCGACGAACCGACCTCGGGGCTCGACCCCCGGGGTATCGACGAGTTCCACCGGCTGATCCGCGATCTGTCCGACGCGGGCAAGACGGTGTTGATGGTGACCCACGACGTCTACGGCGCCTGCCAGGTGGCGGACCGGATCGGCCTGCTGCGCGATCGCAAGCTGGTCGCCGAATTCGAAGCGCCCGCCGGCGGACGCATCGATACCGAGACGGTGCACCGGGCCTTCGGCGGAGCGTCGGCGTGAAGACCGTGCTCTCCATCGCGTTCGAGGAGTGGAGGCACTGGCGCCGCTCTCGCATGGCGCTATGGGCCGGCGGCCTCCTCACGGTGCTGCTGGTAATCACGTCGCTGGTCACCGCCGTGCGGATGGATGCCGAGCGCCACGCCCGCCTCGATCATCAGCAGGGAGCTGAAGAAGCGTTCACCGCCCAGCCCGATCGCCATCCGCACCGCATGGTGCACTACGGACACTACCTGTTCCGCATCCCCACGCCGCTGACCGCGCTGGAGCCTGGAGTGGATCCGGTCACCGGCCAGGCGATCTTCCTCGAGGGGCACCGGCAGAACACGGCGACCGGCTCCGAGGCCAACCGCAGCGCCTTTCTCGGCGATCTCTCCTGGCCCAGCCCGGCCCTGCTCTATCAGTTCTTCGTGCCGCTGCTGCTGATCCTGTTGGGGTACGCCACGGTGGTGCGCGAGCGGGAGAACCGCACCTTGCTGGCGCTGATGTCCCAGGGCGTCGGCGGTGGCCGGATCATGCTGGGCAAGGGCCTGGCGCTCGGGTCCGCCGCGCTGCTCTCCCTGCTCCCGGCGGCCGCGATCGCCGGCTGGGCGATCGGGCAGGACGAAGCCTGGAGCACCGTGTCCGCCATGCTGGGCAGCTACCTGGGCTACCTGACCGTGTGGTGCGTCCTGGTGCTGTTGACGTCGGCGTGGGTTCGGGCACGGGGCACCGCGCTGACCGCGCTCCTCGCGCTCTGGCTGGTCACCACCCTGGTCGTGCCCGGAATCGCCGTGCACTGGGCCGCGACCGCCTCCCCCGCCCCCGGCAAGATTGCCTCGGACTTCGCCATGCAGGCGGAGTTGCGCGCCGTGGGAGACGGGCACAACGCGTCCGATCCGGCCTTCGCCGCCTTCCGCGACCGGGTACTGAGCCAGTACGAGGTCGACGAGATCGAGGACCTGCCGGTCAACTGGCGCGGCCTGGTGGCGGAGCATTCCGAGGCCAGGCTGACCGCGCTGATGAACCGCTACGCCGAGCAACGAATGACCCGGGAAGCGGAACAGGCCGAGGCAGTCCGTCGCTTCGGCTGGCTATCTCCCTACCTTGCAATCGGCACCGCGTCACGCGCCCTGTCCGGCGCCGACCTGGAGACCCATCACCGATTCTTGCGGGAAGCGGAGCGAGTGCGCTTCGACTTCGTGCAGTCGTTGAACCGGGCCCACGCCGAACAGATGGCCTACGCCGACGACCTCAACCGCAGCCGGGACACCGAGGCGGAACGCCGCACGAGGATCAGCGCGGACAACTGGAAGGTGCTCGAGACCTTCGAGTTCCAGCCTGCTCCGGCCGCCGAGCGGATCGAGCGTTCCCTGCCGGCGCTGGCGATGCTGACGCTATGGCTCATAGCCGCGGTGACCCTCTCTTTCGGCGCCGCCCGAAGACTCGGACTCCAATGAACGGCGCCGCGCTGACCCGGGAGTTGTGGCTGGTCCTTCGTGACCGCGCCTTCGTCGCCTGGCTGCTGGCCCCCCTGCTGCTCTCGGGCTTCGCCGTCTGGTCGGGGAGTCGGGAGATCGGACAGCAACGGAACCAGGTCGAGTCGTTGCTCCAGGCCGACGACGAGGACCGACGGACGAATTTTGGCCAGCAATCCGACTGGGGTAGCGCCGCGTACTACACCTTTCACTTGACCCACGAACCGCCGTCCCCCCTGGCCTTCGCCGCGTTGGGACAACGGGACAGCATGCCCTGGAAGCACCGGGTGCGCATGCTGGCGCTCGAGGGACAGATCTACGAATCCGATCTGAGCAATCCCGCCATCGCGTTGATCGGTCGCTTCGATTTCGCCTTCTTCGCGGCGCTGCTGTTGCCGGTGATCCTGATCGCCTGCCTGGTCGACCTCCGCGCCAGTGAACGAGACGCGGGCAGGCTCGAACTGATCGAGGCGACCGCGGCCTCGGCCGGGGCCCTCTGGCGGCTGCGCGGCGGGCTCCGCCTACTGCTGATCTACGCCGCCGCGTTGATCCCCCTCTGGATCGGCGGTTGGATCCACGGCGCCGGACCGTCGGGGGTTCTTGCGATGTCCGGCGTCGTGCTGCTTCACGCCCTCTTCTGGGGCTTGCTCACGATGAGAGTGGGGAGCCGGCAACAACCCGCGGTGGTGCTGCTGATCGGCATGATCGCTGCCTGGCTGTTGTTCGCCTTGGTCGTCCCCAGCACCGCCCGGATCGCGATCGATCGCAGCGTCGAGCTCCCCGCCCTCGCCGACATCGTGCTGACCCAGCGTGAAACGGTCAACGACGCCTGGGATCTACCGAAGGAAGCGACGATGAGCCGCTTCGTCGAGCGTCACCCCGAGTGGGAGGGCGCTACGGAGATCTCGCGGCCCTTCGAATGGAAGTGGTACTACGCCTTCCAGCAGGTCGGCGACCAGAGCGTGGAAGAGGTCTCCGCCGCGCTGCGTGAAGGGCGCCGCAAACGAGATCGCTACGCCGGTTGGGCTGCCCTGCTCTCCCCGCCGGCGCTGGTCGAGCGGACACTGCAGCGCCTGGCCGGTACCGACGCGGTATCGCTGCTCGAGTACGAAGAGAGGGTTCGAGGCTTCCATCGAGAGCTACGGGAATTCCACTACCCGCGGTTGTTCGAGGAGACCGCCTTCGACCCGGCGGCGATCGACCAACTACCT
>CAZBZH010000628.1:0-3011 GCA_964496265.1 uncultured Acidobacteriota bacterium
GATCGGAAGAGCACACGTCTAGACTTCCGCCATGACCAACGTCAGTACGGACAGCGAGATCCCGGAACTGGGGCGCAACGACAAGTGCCACTGCGATTCGGGCAAGAAGTACAAGCAGTGCCACATGAAGGCCGATGAGGCCGCCAGGCGCGAGGCCCGGGCCAAACAGGCCGAAGCGGCCGCCGCGGCGGCGGATTCCGACGAGTCCCGGGAACCCCAGGACGCCGAGGTCCGCAAGCCCAAGGTCAAGCACCAGCAGACCCAGCAATCCTGGAAGCGGGGCGCCCAGCCCGCCGGCGGATCCCAGCGGTCGCTGCCGCGCAAGGTCGGCAACTAGCGGTCACCGGTTCCTACGGTGGAGCGGCCCGCAGGCCGCCCCACTCCAGGCTGCTAGAAGGTGATCGGGTCGCCGTCATCGACGATGTGCGTGTTGATCACGCTGATGACGCCGGCGGGGAAGTCGGCGATCACCACCGCCGACTGCGTTGGCGAGAGCTTGAAGCTCCCCGTCGGCATCATCACGGTCTTGCCGCTGGATAGGGCCGCCGTGACCTCGACATGGCCCCGTGAGGTGACGCTGTCCGGGTTGGACACCGTGACGTAGACGCGGTTGCCGACCGGGTTGATGTCGTCGGTAATCGTCGCCCAACTGCCCACGGCCGCCAGGCAAGCGATCACCAGACCGACCAACAGGAAACGAGTCTTCTTCATGAAACCTCCTTCTTGCGAGACCGACACGGTCCCTGTTCGTCTTGTCGGGCGAGCGGGAGGGAGGTTCAAACTCGGCGGTGTGCTAGGGCGCCTGTCTCAGCGGTCCGAAGGCCAGGTATTTCATCGCCACGATCGAGACGACCTGGCTGACCCCCAGCACCACCAGGTTGATCGTCGCGTCTTCCAGCGGAGAGTAGGGATAGAACTCCTCGCGGCCGGCGAACTTGAACACCTCGATGAGCAGCCAGTTGGCGGTGACCAGCGTGGTCAGCACCACTCGCAGCCACAGCGGCTTGAAGTCCATGATGCGCGCCGAGGCGTGGGGCAGATCGACCGGCGGGCGATGCCCGCGATTGAGGAAGCGGAACAGGAAGTACTGCACGGCGACCACCGAGGGGGTTGCCAGGAACTTGAAGTAGCGCACGCTGGCAGCACTGTCCGGTTGGTAGGCGAGGAACCCGAACCAGCTGTCCTGTAGCCAGCGGCCCGCCTCGGCATAGGAGGCGGTGCGCACGGCGCCGACGATCAGCAGAAGGGCGCAGACGCCGATGGAGATGGCGACCGCGGGATCCAGGCGGCCGGAATCAGGGTTGCGAGTCAGAGTCGCCCTCGCCGGTGTGCGAGCCGTCGCCGTGGCGGTACAGCCAGAAGTCGTACTTCTTGGCCGAGCCACGGGACATGAAGAACGCCCCGGACTTCGGATCGTAGGCCATGGCCACGAAGGGGGAGCGACCCGGCGAGGCGGGTAGCTCCAGCCGGGCCCAGCGGTTGGACTCTGGGTCGTAGGTCCAGGTGTCGTCCCAGGGCTTCTTGCCCTTGCCGCCGAACATCACGAACAGATCGTTCTCCCGGTCGTAATCGAAGCCGTGGAAGCGGCGGGCGCCGGGGATCTCTCCCTCGGGTTTGATCCGCTTCCAGCTCATCGAGCCGGAGTCGAAGCGGGCGAGGTCGTTGCCGCCGCCCCGGCCCGGAGGCCCGCCGCCGAAGCGTACGAGCTGCTTGCGCTTCGAGTCCCAGGCGATGCGGCAGCCGTTGTGGGGAATGCTCTGCTTGACCGGCGTCCAGTTCGGCTTGGAGTCGCCTGTTTTCATCGCCCAGCCCCGCTTGCCGTTGGTCGACATCACCAGCAGGTCGGCCTCGGGGTCGTAGCCCATGCAGCCCTCGAGCACCACGCCCGGTTTGGCGTTGCCCAGGTCGGTCCACTTGCCGCTCTCCAGGTCGAGCTTCCAGGTGTCCTTGGGGTGGCCGCTGCGCTGGCCGCAGTTCTCCTGCAGGGATTTGTTGGCACCACCGTAGAGATAGACCGCGCCATCGGCCCAGGCGAAGTTGCCGTAGGGGTGGCGGTCGCCGGGGGTCGGGGCTTCGTCGTTCTCGGGCAGCGGGCAGGTGTCGTTCTTGCCGCAGGTCGGCGTCTGCCAGTTGTGCAGGGTGCGCTGCTGCAACCGGTTGGCCTCGGCGTCATAGCCGTAGATCGCCCGGGAGTAGATGCTGCCGCAGCGCTTGCCGCCGTCGACGTAGGACTTGTAGATCAGGACCTCGCCGCGCTGGGCGTCGTAGGTTGCGCCGTCGAAGCCGACTCCGTGGAAGCGGCCCTTGTGCCCCTCGAGCATGGAAATCTCGGGCTGCACCTTGACCCAGCCGCCCCTGTGGGCGGGAGGTGGGCCGTCGGACGCCTTGACGCGAGTCCCGGCATGGCCGGACTGCGACAGCAGGATCAGGAGGCCGAAGCAAAGGGCGGCGCGAATCAGGCGATTTTGAGTGGTCATCGTTGCGAGTTTAAGGGGCGGACCCGGCCGGCGCCAGCAGACCTGCCCGCATTCAGGCCGGATAACGGCGACAGCAACAAAATCACGGGGATTTTCGTAGTTGTCCTATGATCTGGAACACGACGAGCGGTTCGAGGGGCGCCCCTACTGCGCCTTGGCCGTCTCGGGGGGAGGCGCGCGACGATGAAACGGTTTCTGGGAGTTTGTCTGGCGCTGGGCGCTCTACTGGTCTCGCTGCCGGTCTGGGCCGAGGCCCGGTTACTGCGCAATCCGACGGTGGGCGAGGGCAAGCTCGCTTTCGTCTATGCCAATGACATCTGGGTCACCTCGGACAGCGGCGGCGAAGCCCGTCGACTGACGACCTTTCCCGGAGCCGAGACCTCGCCGCACCTGTCTCCCGACGGGTCGATGGTCGCCTTCTCCGGCCAGTACGACGGCAACGTCGACGTGTTCGTCGTGCCGGTTGAGGGAGGCGAGCCCCGCCGCCTGACCTGGCACCCCGGCGGCGACAACGTCCGCGGCTGGAGCCTGGAC
>CAZBZH010000629.1:0-1085 GCA_964496265.1 uncultured Acidobacteriota bacterium
CACCAGGTAGTCCAGCGCCTGAAGCACCGGATCGCCGGAGAAGTTCGAGGCGTCGGTGCGGCCGTTGAAGTGGGTGACATCTTCCTCGGCGACGACCACGCTGTCGGTCAACGTCGACTCACCCAGCATCTCCTGCATACCCGCGCCCTTGCCGTCGACCCAGCGCACGCACAGTCGCGGCGGGAACGCGCCCTCTCTCGATGAGAGTTCGAGACCAGGCCACAGCGGGTCCGCCTCGATCTGGAAGCCGAAGTTGCCCACGCCGCCGCTGTCGACCAGCTGCTGCACCGCGTCCTCGACATCCCAGCGCACCCAGTCGCCGGCGTCGAAGCTGGCCGACGAGGCCAGCGCGCCCCGGGGCGGGGAGGCGTTCCAGGTCACCGTCGACTCGTTCCAGTTGTCGTCGAGCAGGTAGACCGGCGCGGCGGTGGAGAAGCTGACCGCCGGCTCATGCACCTCGAGATCCGCCGTGGTAATGCGCGACCCCGCCGGGATCATGTCCAGGGAGAAGCGCAGCTGCACCCGCGCTTCGTTGGGCGCCGGGTTGATCGCGAGCACCTGGGAGCTGCCGTAGTTCGTCGTCGGTTCCTGCACCCGGGTCATCGTGTCGACCTGGGCCTCGAAGCAGTTGACGTTCTGTTCGATGCGGTAGAAAAAGACGCCGCCGGGGGCGGGGGTGGCCGGGTCGTTGTAGCCGGCGTCGCGGACCGTGGCGATCCGGTTGCCCGCGCTTGCCACCTCTTCAGGGTTCGAGGCGCGGAACACCTCGAACTCCGGCGAACCGCCGGTCCAGCTCAGCTGCAGCTCGGAGCCTTGCTTGTCCGCGGCGAGCTCGATGCTGTCGCCGGCCATCGCCGCCGGCAGGCCGGTCCACAGGGCGGCCAGGAGCGCCACCGTCAGCGCGGCGCGCCAGGGCGAACCGGTCGATTGTGGCGATCGGGTCGACCGTGGCGAACGGCTCGATCGGGTCGATCGGGTCGGTTGGTTCGATCGGGTCGATCGGCCGGTTGCCCCCGGGGCGGAACGGATGTTCAGGGAACGGAACCACATGACGCCTTCTCCTCGAAACCTTGTCTTGTTGTCTT
>CAZBZH010000629.1:1185-2995 GCA_964496265.1 uncultured Acidobacteriota bacterium
TGTTGTCTTGTCTGGTCGATTTGCTGAGTCGGAGCGCCCGGTCTCACGGGCTTGCAAGGATTCCTGACCGGCGGCCGGGTGGTCGTAACGGGTGCGGCTGGTTTTTTGTGGCGGGCGTTGCCCGACGCGGCTCTCGGTGGCGTGGCCTGGTGGCGCTGGCGCTGGCGATCGCAAGCGTGATTCGAGTCCTTGGGGGGTCTCTCCAGAAACGGCCGTTTTTCACGGCACGTGTGTCATCTGTTGCCATTCAGCGCGCATCCTGTGGCTAGGAGTGCGCGCACGGTGGCAACAGGTGGCACACATGTCGGTCTGACGGCGGTTCCTGTGAGAGACCCCCCCACCCATCGTTCGTTCGGTCGGTGATTCGCGCCGTGACCCACGATTCGCGCGGTGACCCACAAAGGGGTCCCGCGTTATCCTCGACCACGTCCGGCGGCAATCGACGGCCCGCGGGAGGGCGGCCACTGTGGCGTGACCAACCGACCGACCGACCACCGACCGACCCACCCACGGGCCGGCCGCCAGGCACATTCCCGGCGGAGGCCGTTACGACCCGCCAAGAGCCGGTCAGGAAGCATCGAGATGAGCGACTCGCGAAAATGTCCCGAGTGCGGCAACACGATCCAGGGAGACGGATCGGTCTGTAAGTCCTGCCTGATGCGTTTGGCCCTCGAGGGAAGCGACGCCCCCGGCGGCACGGCGCAGGATGCTCCAGCCGGCGCAGATCCCGCTGCTACCGGCGCGGCCGGCGCAGCAGACCCTTACGCCGCTGCTACCGGCGCAGCAGACGCAGACGGCGCAGACGGCGCAGCGGCACGCGCAGCCCGCGCCGCAGCCTCGGCTACCACCATGCCTGAACCGGGCACCCAGATCGGCCCCTACCGCGTGGCCAAGCTGCTGGGCCAGGGGGGCATGGGCGCCGTCTACCTCGCCGACCAGACCGAGCCGGTCAAGCGCAAGGTCGCGCTCAAGGTGATCAAGCTGGGCCTGGATACCGCCGCGGTGCTGCAGCGCTTCCAGGCGGAGCAGCAGGCGTTGGCGCGGATGGATCACGCGGGCATCGCCCGGTTGTTCGAGGCGGGGCAGACCGACGACGGCCGGCCCTACTTCGTGATGGAGTACGTCGACGGCGAGCCGCTGACCGACTACTGCGATCGGGCCCGGCTGGATGTCGGCCGGCGGCTGGAGCTGTTCAACAAGGTCTGCACCGCGGTCCAGCACGCTCATCAGAAGGGGATCGTCCACCGCGACCTCAAGCCGAGCAACGTGCTGGTCGCCGAGGCGGCGGACGGAACGCCTCAGCCGACGGTGATCGATTTCGGCGTGGCCAAGGCGATCGAGCGGCCGCTGACCGAGAACACGATGTTCACCGAGCAGGGGGTGATGCTCGGCACGCCGGAGTACATGAGCCCGGAGCAGGCGGGTCTCGACCCGCTGGCGGTGGACACCCGCACCGACGTCTACGCGTTGGGCGTGCTGCTCTACGAACTGTTGACCGGCGTGCTGCCCTTCGAATCGGGGGAACTGCGCAAGGCGGGGTTCGACGAGATCCGCCGGCGGATTCGCGAGGAACATCCGCCCAAACCGAGCACCCGCATCGATTCGCTGGGCGCGGCGGCGCAATCCAGCGCCGAGCTACGCAGCCGCCCCAGTTCCGCGTCCCTCTGCCGCGATCTGGCCGGCGATCTGGATCTGATCGCGATGAAGGCGTTAGACAAGGATCCGGACCGCCGATACGCCTCGCCGTCGGAGCTCGCCGCCGATGTGGGCCGCTACCTCCGGCGGGAGCCGGTGCTGGCCCAGCCCCCGA
>CAZBZH010000630.1:0-2988 GCA_964496265.1 uncultured Acidobacteriota bacterium
GGGCCGGTCGGCAGCGGCCAGCACAGCCGCGTGGGCCCCCATCCCGACCCCGTAGAGCCCGCCGACGCCGTCGGCATCCGAGCGGGCCGACGCAAAATCGACGGCGCCCAGGAGATCCCGCTTCTCGTCGATCCCCAGGGTCGAGCGTTCTCCCTCGCTCTCACCGTGGGCGCGAAAATCGACGGCGAGACAGGGAATACCCCGGTCGTGGAGCCGCAACATCAGGTTCAGCAGCGCGACCTTGCCCGCCGCCAGATCGTGGCCGAGCACCATCGCCGGTTTGGAGGGATCGGCAGGCATCCACCAGCCGGCGATCTCGATCCCGTCCGCCGACGGAAAGCGCACCGGCTCTACCGGCAGTTTCATGCTGGCGAAATCGACCGGGGTTTCCACCAGGCGCGGCGGAGCCGTCAAGCGGTGCACACGGAATGCGGCAATCCCCGAGAGCAGGGTCGCGGCCAGGACGGCCAACACCAAGAGGGTGCCGAGCTTGGACTTCCAGAAAAACATCGTCTCCGGTGCCGGCCCCCGTACCCTGGTGCAATATAGGTTCCCGTGAGGCCGGAACCAAGAACAGCAGGCGATCGCCGACGGCGATTCGTCGCGAAGGACGCGCTCGCTTGCGGGTTCGTGATCGCCATGGCGATTCTCGTCATCGGCTGCGGCTCGGCCGAGCCTCCGGCAGCCGCCGAGGCCGGGGCGGAGAGCCCTCCGGTTGCCGTGATCGGCTGGGACGGCGCGACCTGGGAGGTGATCGAGCCGATGCTCGAAGCCGGTCGCCTGCCCCACCTGGCCGCCCTGATCGAAGGGGGCACCCGGGCGCGCCTGCTGGCCGAGCCCCCCCTTCTGAGTCCGGTCGCCTGGACGACCCTGGCGACCGGCTTCCCCCACGGGGAGCACGGCATCTCCGGCTTCAACATGCCGGACCCGACCGGCAACGGCTCACCGATCCTCGCGGCCTCCTTTCATCGCAAGCGCGCCGCCCTGTGGCAGATGGTCTCCGCCGCACCGGGACGCGAGGTCGGATTCATCGGCTGGTGGACCACCTGGCCCGCCGAGCCGGTGCGCGGCTACGTCGTAACCGATCACCTGGCGTTCAATCGCTGGGATGCCTGGGCCCGGCGCCCGAACAACGACGCCTTTCACCTGACCTACCCCGCCGAACTCACCGACGAACTGAGCGGCGTAGCGGTGCGCCCCGAGCAGACCGGCGCCGAGACCCTGACCGCGCTGGTGGCGTTCAACGAGCGGGAACGGCAGGAGATGATGGCCGCTTCCCGGCCGGTGATCTTCCACGGCCCCAGCGTGTTCCGCTACGGCTACAGCACCGACGCCAGCAACCTGGCCTTCGCCCGCCATCTGCTCGACACCCGGGAGCAGCCCGATCTGTTCGCCGTTTCGTTCATCCTCACCGACGTGGCAGGACATGTCTTCTGGCATCACTACCGCCCCGAGTCCTACGCCAACCCGCCTGCCGACGCGGGACGTCTCGCCGACGCGATTCCCGACATCTACGAGCAGGTCGACCGCTGGACCGGCGAGTTGCTGGCCCGGCTGGAGCCGGATACCCGGGTGCTGTTGATCTCCGACCACGGCATGCGCTCGACGGGACAGCGTCCGGTACCCGGGCGAAACCCTGCCGGCGACCACGACCCCGCCGGAATCTTCGTCGCCTCGGGGCCGGGGCTGCGGCGCGGCGCCGAACTCCATTCGTTGAGCAGCCTCGACTTCACGCCGACGGTGCTGGCGCTGCTGGGATTGCCCGTCGCCGACGACATGCCCGGGCGGGTCGTCCATGAACTGTTCGACGATCCCGCCCTGTGGAACGGCGCCCGGGTGCCGAGCTACGGCGACGGCCGGGACGGCAAGGTGGAGATGGTCGAGTCCCCTGCCGACGAGGCCTACCGGGACCGGCTCAAGGCACTGGGCTACATCGGCGAGTAGCCGTCACTCCACGTAGCCGAGGTCTCGCAGGATCTGAAGCTCGGCCGGGTCCAGGTCGACGTTGACCTGCCCCTGCCCCGGCGCCGGCACCAGGCGCAGCACCTCGGCCAGGGTCTCCGCCTCCGCAGGCTCTCGATCGAGGATGCTGCGGCGTTCATCCGGGTCGTCCGCCGCGTAGAACAGTCGTCCCGATCCATCCTGCTCCTGAATCAACGTGCCCTCGTCTCCGCGGATCGAGACCAGATCGCCGCCCCACAGGCTGCCCTCGGCGATGGCGAAGGGGGCGTCCACCCGGCCCAGCACTCCGCCGGGTAGGGGGGGCGCGTCGACCCCCGCGTAGTCCAGCACCGTAGGCAGGATGTCGATCTGGCGAACCCGGTCGAAACGGGACTCGGCGCTCTCCCCCGGGCGCTTGACGATCAGCGGCACATGCAGCAGCTCCCGGTGGTGACTGTGCCCATGTTCGAAGCCGCCGTGATCCCAGAACTCCTCGCCATGGTCGGCGACGACGATCACCAGCGAATCCTCCCACATCCCCAGGCGCTCCAAACCCGCGCGCAAGCGGCCGAACTGTTGGTCGGCGAAGGCCAGCTCTCCGTCGTAGCGGGCGATCAGACTGCCCTTCTCCGCGGGCGTAAGCTCGATCTCACCCCGGCGCAGGGCGAACAACTCGCGGGCGTGGCCGAATCCCCGAGGGAGCGCCGACGCGCCCGCCGGTTCGAAGCGGGTATCGAAGGGCGCGGGCGGGTCGTAGACCAGGTGCGGGTCGAAGTAGTGCACCATCATCAGGAAGTCCCGCCGGCCGATCGACTCCGCCCAGCGAAGCGCGGCGTCGGTGGTCGCCCGGGCGTCGCGATGCCCCTGGTTGCTGGCGTCGCTGGTGTGGAAGTCGTACAGGTCGAAGCCCCGGGAGATCCCCGTCCCCGGGTTGCAGAACACCACGTTGACCCAGGCCGCGGTGGCGTAGCCCGCGCGGGAAAGCAGCTCGGCCATGGTCGGCACCTCGGGGCGGACCCCCTGGAGCTGACGCCGGCCCGACTCCCC
>CAZBZH010000631.1:0-2962 GCA_964496265.1 uncultured Acidobacteriota bacterium
CTGCTACCATCCCCGCTACTCACAGGCAGCGAGCATTCCATGACCGGCTTTCCCGTCCTGCGTACCTCCCGGCTGATCCTGCGCGGCCTCGATCCCGACGACCTCGAGGCGCTGGTGCGTCACGCCAACAACGAGAGGATCACCGACAACATCCTCAACTTCCCCTACCCGTTCCGCGAGCCGGACGCGGCGATGCACCTGAGCCACGCGGTCCAGGGCTTCAAGCGCAAGGACCACTTCACCTTCGTGATCACGCAGAACGACGTCGGCGAATTAATCGGCGAGGTCGGCGTGCACCTGGAAGGGAACGGCACGGCGCAGCTGGGCTACTGGGTCGCGGAGCCGCTGTGGGGCCAGGGGATCGCAAGCGAAGCAATCGGCGCGATCCCGGCGTTTGCCTTCGACGAACTGGGACTGCGGCAACTCTACGCCGTGGTCGATCCGGCGAACCCCGGATCTCAGCGCGTGCTGGAGAAGAACGGCTTCGAACTGCTGGCTACCCGCAGCCGACTACGCGAGTACGGCCTGCGGCGACCGGACTAGTTCAGTCCACCCACTCCGCCAGGAACAGGTTGGTCTCTCCCCGCTCCTTGCCGTTGCGGTTGCTGGCGAAGACCAGGTACTTGCCGTCGGGGCTGAACATCGGGAAGCCGTCGAAGCTCTCGTGGAAGGTCACCTGCTCCGCCTCGCCCCCTGCGACGTCGACCATCCACAGGTCGAAGTTGCGGCCGGTCTCGGGGTCGCCGGCGTTGGAGGAGAAGATCACCTTCGAGGCATCGGGGAAGAAGAACGGCCCGAAGTTGGCGGCCCCGTTGTCGGTAACCTGGACCACGTTGCTGCCGTCGGCGTCGGCGACGAAGACCTCGAGGTTCATCGGGCGAATCGAGTTCTCGGCCAGCAGCGCCTTGTAGGCCTCGGCCTCCTCCCCTTCGGGGCGGGAGGCGCGCCAGACGATCTTGCTGCCGTCGTTGGAGTAGAACGCACCGCCGTCATAACCCAGGTCGCTGGTCAGCTGTTGCAGGTCGGTGCCGTCGGGGTTGATGCTGTAGAGCTCCAGGTCGCCGCTACGGATCGAGGTGAAGATGATCTTCGAACCGTCGAGGGAGACCGTGGCCTCGGCGTCGTAGCCGGGCTCGACCACCAGCGGCTGCAGGTCGGTGCCGTCTTCCCTGGCCGTGTAGATGTCAAAGCTGTCGTAGAGCTTCCAGACGTAGCCCTGGGAGAAATCCGGCTCCGGCGGGCAGGCGGCCGACGCCGCGTGGGTCGAGGCGTAGACGATGCGGTCGCTACCGGGGATGAAGTAGGAGCAGGTGGTGCGGCCGTCGCCGCTGGAGACCATCTCGGTCGAGAGATCGGCCAGGTCCATCACGAAGATCTGGTCGCACTCCACCCCTTCCCGCTTGGATTGCAGGATCAGCTTGCGGCCGTCGGGCGAGAAGTAGCCCTCGGCGTTCTCGCCGCCGAAGGTCAGCTGGCGGATGTTGCGCAGGTGCTTCTCGCCGGGTTGCAGCAGCGAGTCGTCGATGGTGCCCCCGGGGGTCCAGGCGGCTTCGGCCTGATCGGCCTCGACGTCGCCGTGGGTTTCCCCACCGTCTCCGCCGGCACAACCGGCCAGCAACAACGCGAGCAACAGCACCCAACCCAGACGACACAGACTCATCGACTCCGCTCCTTGAGCTTGCCGACCAGCGCCTGCATCCGTTCGCGGGTGCCGTCGGAAAACCAGCAATCGAGAAATTCTTCGGCAAACACCGGGTCCCAGCGCTCGATCCGCTCGACGGTCCGCCAGCGGATGTAGCGCTTGGTCGCGGCGAAGGCGGCCATCTCCTTGTCGCCCATCTCCCTGAGCCGCTCGCGGCAGACCTGCTCGAAATCCGCCTCGTCGCAGATCTCGTGGGCGAAGCCCACATCCACCGCGTCCTGGTTGCGGTAGTTGCGGCCCAACAGCGCCACCTCTTCGATCCGGGCCGGCGGCACCACGTCCCGCAGCAGGTTGGACATGCCGAAGGGGATCGGCAGCCCGGCCCGGGCCTCGTTGAGGCCCATCATCTTGTCCCGCTGCAGCACCCGGCAGTCGGCGGTCAGCGCCAGCAGGCAGCCGCCGGCCAGGGCGTGGCCCGAGATCGCCGCCACCACCGGCTTGTCGAAGCGGTAGAGGCCGGTCAGGCAGGCGGTGAAGCGCTGCATGAACCCGGCGACCTCGTAGCGCTCCAGCTCGATCATCTCCTGGAGGTCGAGGCCGGGGCAGAAGATCTTGCCCTTGGCCCGCAGCAGCAGCCCGCGGACCGTCGGGTCCTCCCGGGCGCAGCGGAAGGCCTCGTCGAGGCCGATCAGGACGTCGTCGTTGATCGCGTTCCCGTGCTCCCGGGCGATGGTGACCGTGGCCACCGAATCGGCGATCTTGAGGCTTACCGAAGAGGACGTATGGAATGAACTCATGATTGGCCGCCGATTATAGAGGAACGGGGCGTGCCCTGCCGGACCGATCCGGTATCCTGGAGAGCATGGACTCCCCGGCCATGCAGCGCGTGATTCTGCACCTGGATATGGACGCCTTCTACGCGGCGGTCGAGGTGCGGGAAGACCCGTCTCTGCTGGGCAAACCGCTGATCATCGGCCACCGGGGGCGCCGGGGCGTGGTCTCCACCTGCTCCTACGAGGCGCGGAAGTTCGGGGTGCGCTCGGCGATGCCCTCGGTCACCGCCGAGCGGCTCTGCCCCGACGCCGTCTGGCTCTCGGGCCGGATGGGGCTCTACAGCGAAGTCTCCAAGCGCATCCGGGCGATCATGCGGGACGCCACCCCGGTGGTCGAGCCGATCTCCATCGACGAAGCCTTCTGTGATATCACCGGTTCCGTGCGCCTTCTCGGGAAGCCGGAAGACATCGCCAAATCCATCCGCGCCCGCGTCAAAGCCGATACGGGCCTGAATTGCTCCGTCGGCGTCGCGCCCAACAAGTTCCT
>CAZBZH010000632.1:0-2958 GCA_964496265.1 uncultured Acidobacteriota bacterium
GGCGCTCGTCGGTACCGTGTTGAACCTGTCGTCCACCGGACCGAACGCCAGGTGCGAGTCGGTCCACGCGTAGAGCATCGTGTTGATCGCCTGGCGAAACGCGCCGGCGCTCTCGGACCCGCTCACGGCGTCGCGCGTCTTGGCGAGAACCTTCTCGACGTCGAAATCCGTGCGGTCGATGTAGGCGTAGAACAGGCGGAACTGGGCCTCGAACTCGTTCCACGCTTCAACGGGGTTGAAGTCGGCCGTTTGACCGGACTCGGGAGAGCCCGCGTCGCTGACCGCCGGCGCCAGGGGAGCGGCCAGCAACAACGCCGGCAGCAGGCAAAGCTTCAGCGTCAGCTGCCTCGGCGATTCAGGTCCGGTTCTCATGGGTGCCCTCTTGTCCGAAGCCGTGAACGGGGCTCGGACCGTGGCACGATAGCGGATCACGCCAAATCTAGTGTAGGTCATTACCATCTCCCGGGAATCGGCGACCAGATTCATCCAGTGCCCTCGCCAGCGGTCGGTGACGCCGGTCCGGTCCTCGGCGATGCAATACCGACGGGCTGCACTGGGGCAACCCGCTCAACGACGCGAGAATCGCGGATTCCCCGATCCTCCGCGATGCGTTGGAGCTGTTGCACCCGTAGCCGAAGAAATCGCCTCCACTGCTGCGACCTTTCGAAAGGCGAGGGCGTTGTAACCCTGGGGTGCGTGAAGCGTGATCACAGGGTGAACCGCTACCTTGAGGAGGGAGCCATGCGCGGTCTGATCTTTGTGTGGATTTTGTCCTGTCTCCTGGCGACCCAGGTCCAGGCCGAGGAGGGGGCGTTCGACGAGAGCCCCACGGTGCCGGATATCCTGGGCAAAGGCACGATCTCGCTGCCGGACCGGCATGAGTTCTGCTCCACCATGAGCCGGGACCGGCAGACTGTCTACATCGGCATCGAACACGGTGAATGGCAGTCCGTCGTTTCCTACGAGTGGACCGGGTCCGACTGGAAGGGCCCGCGGGAGATCGTCGGCACTCCCGAGCTGCCCGCCCACGATCCCTACCTGTCCTTCGACGAGAAGCGCCTCTACTTCACCACACGGGCCAACGGCAACGCGGAGCTGGCGTATCTGGAACGGCAGGGGAGGGATGGTTGGGGCGAGCCGGTGATGTTGAAGGCCCCGGTGAACGGCGAGGGGAACGAGTACTACACGTCGCTGACCCGCGGCGGAGACCTGGTCTTCGCCTCCGACCGGGCCGGCAGCTTCGATCTCTACATCGCCCGCCGGGACGGCGACGGCTTCCGTACCGCCGAGGCATTCCCCGACGGGATCAACACGCCGGGCTATGAGGCCGATCCGTACATCGACCCCGACGGGCGCTACCTGATCTTTTCCTCGGCACGCAGAGGGGGGCGCGGCCGGGGAGACATCTACATCAGCCACGCGACGCCGGGCGGCGGGTGGAGCGCTCCCAGGGCTCTGGGGCCGGCGTTCAACACCTCCGACCATGAGCTCTGCCCGATGATGAGCGCCGACGGAACCTCGTTCTTCTTCACCAGCAAGGGGGACATCTACCACGTCGAGGCGTCGACCATGCTCAAAGGCGCGTCGCCAAGCGAGTGAGTTCCAGGATCGCCCCCCGAAAAAAGAGCCGCTGGCTGCAACCAGGTGCCCGGGTCCCCTGTCTGGTGGGTTGAACATCTCATTCAGGAGGGGGCTCCATGTTTTCCACGCGCCGAATCGTTCTCGCTCTGGTCCTTTGCGCGGTCTGTGCGACCCCGAGTTTTGCCACGTGGTCGATCCTGGCCGTCGACCGGGAGACCGGCCAGGTCGGGGCCGCAGGGGCGTCCTGCACCTGGTGCGTCTACGGCATCGCGACGATTCGTCCCGGCCTCGGCGGCGTGGTCGTCCAGGCCATGAGCAACGGCGACGCCCGGGAGAAGGGCATCCAGATGCTGCGCGAGGGTGCCGGCGCCAAGGAGGCGCTGGCCGCCATGCGCGCCCCGGAGTTCGACCCGGAGAACCAGCAGTACGCCGTGGTGGCCCTGAAGTCCGGGCCGGTCGCCGTGTACACCGGCAAGGAGAACAGCGGGTTCGCCGGCCAGATCGTGCGGGACGGCGTCAGCGTCCAGGGCAACATCCTGGTCAGCGAGAAGGTTCTGACCGCCGCCATGGATGCGTTCCAGGCGGCCGCCGACAAGCCGCTGCCCGACCGCTTGATGGCGGCGCTCGAGGCCGGAGCCGCTGCCGGCGGCGACTCACGCTGCGGCGAACAGGTCGCCCGTTCCGCCTTCGTCACCGTCTTCGACAAGGACAACGCCCGGGCCGAGCCCTACGTCGATATCGTCTACTACGGCATCCCCGAGGGGGGCGATCCCGCGGTCGAGAAGCTGGCGGCGGAGTTCGCCAAGTGGAAGAAGGACGGCGCCGAGCTGAGGAGCACCCGCCGTTACATCGTTCAGGAGTAGGCCGGAGAAAGTTCTTGATCCGAGGCTCCGCTGCCGACAGGGTTGTCGCCATGGAAAAAGACGAGTCGATCAAGCAGCTCGTGCAGTCGCTACCCATGAAGGAGCGCGGGTGGATCCTGCTGGACCACTGGGATGCGGATCGGTGCGCCACGGGGATCGCCCACCGGGACGATCCGCGGCGGCTGGTCTATGTCTCGACCCTTCGGAACTCGCCCGGGCGTTACTGCTATGAGTGTGAGGCTCCCGTCGGCGAAGCCGAGGTGGACTACAAGGTGACGGCCACCGGCAAAGATGTGAGCCGCGAAGAGCTGCTCGCGGTTCTCGAGCAGCATCTCGCGCCAGATCCCGGCGCAGACACCGGGCGATAGGGCCGATTCTGCGCGCCGTGGGCTGAGCGAAGACCGTGTTATGCTTTCGCGTCTCGCGCGGCTGGCGGTGCCTCTCGCCTCGTTCTCCATGAGATATCGCCCTGCGATATCCGCTCGCCTCTGCACGCCGCGAAGCTACATGGACT
>CAZBZH010000633.1:0-2958 GCA_964496265.1 uncultured Acidobacteriota bacterium
GTTCTTCGAGAGCCGACTCAACGTCCCCTCGGACGATCCCCAGCAGCTTGCCGACGCGTTGCTGCAGGTGCTGCACTCCGCCGACCGCTTCGAGGGGGAGCTGCGACGGGACGTGCTGATCATGGACATGGTGCCGGCGCGTCACGCCGGCGTAGCCTTCACCGAACGGGACTTCCAGGACGACCGGGTCGACTACACATCCGGCACCGCCGAGCGACTGGTCTCCGGACTCGAAGCGGGCGCAAGCTGCGATCTACCCGCGCTACGCCGCTTCGAAGGGGCGACCGCGGCGAAGCCGTTCCTCCGTCGCCTGCAACGACTGCTGCGGCGGGTGCGCCGCGCCCTGGCCGGTCTCGGCCACGACTGGGACATCGAGTGGGCCGACGACGGGCGCACCTGCTGGCTGGTCCAGGTGCGTCCGATCACCCGTCCGCCACGGCGCAACGAGGCCTTCACCTACGCCAACCTGCGGGAGATCATGCCCGACCCGCCGTCCCGCTTCATGGCCGGGATCGTGACCGAATCTTCGACCGGGTTCTTCGACTGGTACCGCCGCTTCGACGCGAGCCTGCCCCGCGGCCGCGCCATGGTCGAGAGCTTCTACGGGCGTCCGCTGTTCAACATCTCGCTGTTGACCGACATGATGCGCCACTGGGGACTGCCGACGCGTCTGGTGACCAACTCGATCGGCGGCGAGGCGGACGTCGAAGCCGGCTTGCGCCTGCCGCGCTTCCTCGCATCCAGCATTCCCCTGCTGCGGCTGGGGCTTGCCCAGTTCAACGCCGTCTCGTCGAGTCGCAAGCTGGCCCGGGTCCACGACGCGCGCTCCCGGCAGCTCGGAGAGGGTTTCCGTCCCTGCGTCGATGCCTTCGGCGAGCTGTTCACCGGATTCGTCACCGAGATGTTCAACCTGACCCAGGCGATGAGCGCACCGCTGTTGCTGTTGCGCGCCGCGGGCACCCTGGACCTCCACGCCGCCGGCCACCGCACCGTGGCCAGCGAGATGTTCGCCCAGATCAGCGCCATGCGGCAGCAGGTCGGCGGCCGTGAGGCGCTGCGCGCGAGCCTGCGCCAGGGGCGGGCCCCCCAAGACGAGACCTTCGGCCGATCCTGGCAGCGCTTCCTGGAACGGCACGGCCATCGCGGCGTCTACGAGAGCGACATTGCACGGCCGCGCTACGTCGAGGCGCCCGAGGAGTTGCTGCGCAGCATCGCCGCCAAACCGCCACCGGGAGGAAGCGGGTCCACCCGCCAACACCGCCGGCTGCGAAAGCTGTTGACCCGGCCGGTCTGGTGGCAGTTGGGCCGGGTGCTGCGGGCGCGGGAGACCTGGCGTTATCACTCGATGCAGGTCTACGCGCGGATCCGGCGGCGGCTGCTGCAGCTGGCGGGCGAGGCCGTGAGCCGCGGCCAGCTGCCCGCGGTGGAATCGCTGTGGATGCTGTACCCCGACGAGGTGCGAGCGCTGGATGAGGGCGCCCGCTACGACGCGGCCTTCTTCGCTGGACGCCGGGAGGAGATCGCGGCACTCTCCCGTCACGATCTGCCTGACCTGCTGCGGCGCTTCGACGATCTGGAGCAACCCGACACCGTCCGCAACGACGGCGGGGACACCGGAGAGCTGCGCGGCGTCAGCCTGACGCCGGGAACGATCCGTGGGCGCGCCTGGGTGCTCCACGAACCGTCGTTGGCACCGCCCTCGGACTTCGATCCGGCCGAGACGATTCTGGTCGCCCGCTCGGTGGACGCCGGCTGGATCCCGACCTTCGGCCTGGTCGCCGGTGCTCTGGTGGAGATCGGCGGCGATCTATCCCACGGCTCGATCATTCTGCGGGAGATCGGCTTGCCCGCGGTGACCAACGTGCGCCACGCCACCCGGCGAATCGAAACCGGCGACCTGCTGGAGCTGGACGCCGGCCGGGGTATCGCCCGCCTGGACTAGCGATCTCCTACCGCCGGAAACCGTGGAAGGAAAGGAGTCGCGGAGACGTGCCCTCGGTCACGGGGTCGCGGCCTCGGTCAACGCGTAGAGATGACTGCGGGTGCGCACGTACATCGTGTCGCCGACGATCGCCGGCGTGGCGTCGATGACCCCGTCGAGTTCATTGCGCGCCAGCACCTCCAGCTCCGCTCCCGCCTTCAACACCACCGCCTTGCCGGTGCGGTCGAACACGTAGATGCGGCCCGCGGCGGCAACCGGGGAGGCCCAGATCGAGCCGAGCCCCTCGAGGCGTTCCACCGGACGGCGGGGCTTTCCGCTGTCGGCGTCGAGCACCGAGAGGATGCTCTTGAAGTGCTTGAAGAAGTAGAGCGAGCCGTCGAGCAGCAACAACGACGGCACGTAGGGGGTGTCCCGGTCATGGACCCAGGCCAGGGCGTCACTGTCTTCCAACTTCCCACTGGCCTTGCCCAGGTCGACCGCCTGCAGCATGGTTCCGCGATAGCCGCTGGCCAGGTAGACCTTGCCGTCTCGATGGACCGGCGTGGGTATCGTGTTGACCGTCATCCCGGCGACGCTCCAGAGCTCCTCGCCGCTCTTCAGGTCGTATCCGCGGCTGCGGCCGGTGGCGGGAATCACCACCTGCGCCCGGCCGCCGTGCTCGACCACCAGCGGCGTGGCCCAGGAGGTGACCTCGTCGGGACGGGCCGCGCGCCAGCGCTCCGCTCCGCTGTCGGCGTCGAGGGCGACGATGAAGGATTCGGCCTCGTGGTCCCAGTTGATCACCAGGGTGTCGCCGTGAAGGGCGGGGGAGCTCCCCTCGCCGAAGTCGTTGCGGGTTTCCTGATCGCCGAGATCCACCGACCAGAGCAGCTGGCCGTCCATGTCGTAGGCGAAGGTGCCGTTGGAACCGAAGTGGGCGATCACCCGTTTGCCGTCGGTCACCGGCGACGCGGCGGACCACGCCGAATCGATGAAGTGCCCCTCGTGGGGCACCCGCTCCACCGCGGTCCGTTGCC
>CAZBZH010000634.1:0-2012 GCA_964496265.1 uncultured Acidobacteriota bacterium
GGTGCGCCGCTCGGGAGCCGGCGCGGGCCCGTTGGTGTGGGTCGGGCTGTTGGTGGCCGCCGTGCTCGCCGCCGGGCTGGCCGGGCTGCTGCTGTTCGACGGTTGGCCGGCGATGCGCTGGGCGCTGATCTGGCTCGGCCCGGTCGCCCTGGTCACGATCTCCGCGGCCTACACGGCGAGCTTCGATCGTCTGGTTGCGCCCCGGCGGGAGCGCGCCGACGTGCGGGCCGGGGAGCCGCGATGACCCTGCTGCTGGCCGGGGTCTACCTGGCGCTGTTGGCGGGGGTGGGCGCCTGGTCGGCCCGGCGGGTCCGTGGGCCGCGGGACTACTTCATCGCGGGGCAACGGGCCGGGCTGTGGGCGGTCGGGTTGTCGACGATGTCCGCGGCATTCAGCGCCTTCGTCTTTCTCGGCGGCCCCGGGTTGGCCTACCGGGTCGGCGCCGGGTCGCTGTTCATCGCCCTTCCCGTCGGGTTCACCGCGGCGTTCCTCTGCTGGACCCTGGCCCGTCCGCTGCGGGAGATGAGTGCCGACGGCACGGTCTTCACGGTGAGCGACGTGCTGGCCCGCCGCTTCGCGGACCGGCGGGTGCAGGGGTTGGCGGCCTGTTGCGTGCTGGCCGGAGTCGTCGGCTATCTGGGTCTGCAGCTCAAGGCGCTGGGGGTGTTGTTCCAGTCGGTGTTCGGGATCTCGTCGCTCCCGCTGGCGGTGGCGCTGGGCGCCGGGGTGATCCTGGCCTACAGCCTCTTCGGCGGGATGCTGGCGGGTCTGTACACCGACGTGCTTCAGGGGGTGATCATGCTGGCGGGGGCCGGGTTGCTCTGCGCTCACGCCGTACACACCGCCGGAGGCCCCGAGGCGGTGCTGGCCTCGGTCGCCGGTTCCGAGGCGTTCGGGCCGAGTTTTCTCGACCCCGACGGCCGGCTTCCCCGGGCGACCCTGGCCGGCTTCTTCCTGGTGTTCGGGGTCGGCGTCGCGGGACAGCCCCACATGGTGCACAAGTTCTTCATGATCGCCGACGTGGAACGCCTGCGGTATCTGCCGGCGGTCATCGGGGGCGCCCAGTCGCTGTGCCTGCTGGTCTGGCTCGGTCTCGGCCTGGCGATTCCGGCCCTGGTGGCCCAGGGCCGGCTGCAGCCGGTGGCCCAGGCGGATCAGGCGACCCTGGTCTACCTGGCGGAGTTGGCTCCCGACGCCCTGGCCGGCGTGGCGATGGCCGCGCTGCTGGCGGCGATCATGTCCACCGCCGACTCGTTCATGAATATCGGCGCGGCGGCTCTCACGCGGGATCTGCCCCGGGCCGTCGGAAGGCCGCTCCGGGACGAGGTGCCGGCGGCCCGGGGAGCCACCGTGGTGCTGACCGGCGTCGCCGCCCTGTTCGCCCTGGCCTACGGCGACCTGATCGCAGCCCTCGGGACCTTCTCCTTCAGCACCTTCGCCGCGGGGCTGGCCCCGGTGCTGTTGATCGGCCTGGCCTGGCCGCGGGTCGGGGCTGCCGCGGCCGGGGCCTCGATCGTCGTCGGCACCGGGCTCAATCTGGGGCTCGAGTTCCTGGCCCGGAACGACCTGTTGAGCGGCCCCATCGGGCTGTCCCCGGGCACCCTGCCGGGCGCGGTCAGCCTCAGCGTGTCCCTGCTGGTGCTGCTCACGGTTACCTGGTTGTGGCCTGCCGGCAGGGAGAAAAGCCCGTAACCGGGCAAAAAATACGCGATTGGTTTGATTTTCTGCTTCTGGAATTTAAGTTTTTCTCAGCAGGGAGTCAGAAGGAACCGATCGATGAACCACCCCAGTGATCCGGCGATCATCCGCGTGTTGATGATCGAGGACAGCGCCTTCGACGCGGTGCTGATCGAGGAGACCCTCGACCAGGCCGAGGCGGCGCGCTTCGACCTGCAGCATGTCGAGACCCTGGCCGCCGCCGAGACGCTCGCCGAGAGCGAGCCGTCGATCGATCTGATCCTGCTCGACCTGACCCTGCCCGCCTCCCAGGGGGTCGACACCCTCGCCCGGGC
>CAZBZH010000634.1:2022-2958 GCA_964496265.1 uncultured Acidobacteriota bacterium
AGCTGTTCCCCGGCATGCCGATCGTCGTGATGACCGGCTACGACTGCGAGCGCGTCGCCCTGCAGGCGGTCCAGGCCGGGGCTCAGGATTTCCTGGTCAAGGACCAACTCGGGTCGCGGCTACTGGTGCGCACGATCCGCCACGCGATGGAGCGCCATCGGATGTTGATCGATCTGGCCCGCTCCCGGGACGAGGTCCAGCATCTGGCGACCCATGACCCGCTGACCCATCTGCCCAATCGGCTGCTGTTCTACGACTTGCTCAGTCAGGCGATCAGCTCCGCCGATCGTCGGCGCCGGAGTCTCGCTGTCCTGTTCCTGGACCTCGACGGGTTCAAGGCGGTCAACGACACCTTCGGGCACGAGGCCGGGGACGAGGTGCTCTGCCTCGCGGCCCGGCGGTTGTCCCTGGCGGTGCGGGACAGCGACGTCGTCGCCAGGCTCGGCGGCGACGAGTTCACCATTCTGGTCGAGGGACTCTCCTACGACCTCGATGCCGCGCGAGTGGCCCAGCAACTCCAGGACGCGCTGGCCGAACCCTTCCGCGTGCAGGGGCACCCGGTTCGCGTCGGCGGCAGCGTCGGTATCGCGACCTACCCGGGAGACGGTAGCGATGCCGCGACGCTTGTGCGCAACGCCGACCGGGCGATGTACGCCGTCAAGAAGCGAGCCGACCGCAAACATCTGTTCTTCTCCAGGGAGATGAACGCCCGGGCCGATCAGCAGAGCCGCAGCGAGCGGGCCTGGATGCGTTCCCTGGACGCCGGCGAGCGGGTCGTGCGCTATCAGCCGATGCTGGATACCGCAACGGGCAGGACCTTCTCGATGGAGGCGCTGCCCGAGAGCACCATGGCCGGGGAAATGCGCACTCCGGTGGACGCGACGGCAAGCGGCGAAGGGGGATGGTCCCACGCGCTGGGCGAGCGGGTGCTCGATC
>CAZBZH010000635.1:0-2950 GCA_964496265.1 uncultured Acidobacteriota bacterium
TGGTCGCCGCCGGCGAAGGGCCGCGCCATCGCAGCGAGACCCTCGACAACGGCATGCTGGTGACCGTCGTCGAGGAGCCTCAGGCGCCGTTGACCGAGATCCAGCTGTGGTACCGGGTCGGCGCGGCCAACGAGTGGGACGGGATCCGCGGTCTGGCCCACCTGTTTGAACACATGATGTTCGGCCGCACCGAGGACTACGACGAGGGCGTTTTCGACGGGCGGGTGACCGCCTACGGTGGCTACAACAACGCCTACACCACGCCGGACGAGACGGTCTATCTGTCGACGGTGCCTCCCGAGGCGGTTCGCGAGATCCTCGAACTCGAGGCGGTCCGGATGACGCGCCTGATCGTCGATCAGGACGAGTTGGCCACCGAATCGAAGATCGTGTTGGAAGAGTTGCGCCTGCGCCTCGAGAACGACCCGTTCATCCGGGCCCTGATCACCGCCCAGCAACAACTCCTGACCGAGCATCCCTACGGATACGATCCCGCCGGCAACAAGGATGATGTCGCCGAGGCCACCGTAGAGGAGTGCCGGGATTTCTACGACCGCTTCTACGGGCCGCAGAACGTGCATCTGGTGCTGGTCGGCCCGGGCGGTCTCGAGGAGACCCTGGCCGAGGTTCGCCGGATCTTCGGGCCCCTGTCCGCCGCCGGCGAGCGGCCGCCGGAAATCCCGACGTTGCGTGAGCGGGTCCGGCCGACACAACTGGAGTTGCGTGAGGATCTGCCCCCGGTGGAGACCGCGATCCAGGCCTACGTGCTCCCCGAGGCGGACCATCCCGACCGAGCCGCGATTCAGGTCATGCTGCAGCTGCTGGGGAAGGGTGCGGTCAATCCCTTCCGGGAGGATCTGGTCGTGCGCCGGGGCAAGGCGGTCGAGGCGGGGATCGAGATCGTCGACCTGCGTCGCGGAGGTGCCCTTGTGTTCTATGCAGCGTCGCTGCCGTACCGGCGCCAGAAGACCGCGTTCCGTCAACTGGAGCGCAGCCTGGAGCAGATGTCCGCTCTCGAGTGGCTCAGCGAGGAGCGGCTCGCGGCGGCCAAGCGCTCGATGGAGCGGGAGCTTCATCGCCGCCGCTTCTACGTGAGTTCCCAGGCCCAGGCGATCGGCCAGGCGGCCTGGTGGCAGGGTTCGCCTGAGCGCGCCTTCGACGAAGTCGACCGCCTGCAGGCGGTGACCCGTGAACAGGTCGCCGAGGTATACCGCCGCTACGTCGTCGATGCCGAGCACGCGCGTCTCTATCTGAAACCGGAGCGGGTGCCGCTGTGGATTCGCCTGTTCGGCTGGGTCTACCCGTTGGTGGACGGCCGATGAGTCGCTGCCGTTCTCCGGTGGTGGCGGGCCTGCTGCGCCGCTTGTCGTGCACGATGCTGGTCGCCGGGTCCGTACTGGCGGCCCACGGGGCGGAGCGTCCCGAGTTCGAAACCTGGACGGTGGATCCCCACACTACCGTCGTGATGCTCGCCGACCATCGTGCGCCGGTGGTCGAGGTAAGGCTGGAGTTTCCGGTGGGGCGCTGGAGTGATTGGGCCCGCTCCCAGGGAGCCGTGGAAGCCTTTCGCGTCCAGCGTTTCGATCCCGATCGCCGCCTGCTGCGGCGCGGGGATGAACTGGCCGTCGACCTCAGGCTCGGCGTCGGTGGACGCCATGCGGTGTTGTGGGCCTCGGCGCTCAGCCGGGACCTCGATGGCCTGCGGCAGCTGGTCGTCGACGTTCTGGGCAACCGGGATCTCGATCGGTCCCAGGTGACCCGCTGGTCGCGGGAGGCCAAGATCGGCTGGAGCTCCAATCAAAAGCTTCCGGACTTCGTCGTGGAGCGGCTGGCTCACGAGCGCTGCCTCGTCGACGGCGACCCCAGACTGGATGGCTGGAGGCAGCCCGGCAAGTTGCAGCGGAACATCACCGCTTTGCTCGAAACCCGGGACGCGATCCTGCGTCGGCCCGGCCGGGTCATTGCGCTTGCGGGAGATCTCGACCGCGCGGCGGCGGAGCGCTTCGCCGCAGGGCTGCTCCCTCCAGTCGCCGAGACTCCGGGACGGGATGCCGAGGGATTGCGTCCGGCCGACTGCCGGATCGCCGACGGCCCGGAGGCTGCCGCCTTGCGCGGATTGACCCAGTCGACCCTGGCCTGGGTCCGTCCGTCGTTGACGTTGGACGACCCACGCTATCCGGCGTTCCTGATCGCCGACCATGTGCTGGCCGGTCACTTCCGCTCGCGGCTCTACGAGGCTCTGCGCCACGATGGGGGAGAGACCTACGGGGTTCGCAGCAGCGCCGCGGCCGATCCGGTTCCCGGGGTCTATCGCATCCGTACCTTCACCCGGGCGGGGAACGAGGCGGTCGTCAGCGGCAAGGTCCGGAAGGCGTTGGCCCGTTTCTCTGAAGAGGGCATCGACGAACGGGAGCGCGCCGAGGCGGTGAGCTTCTTGTTGGGGCGTCTGGCCTTCGGCGAACAGTCTCCCGGCGCCCGGATGGCCCGCTACCTGAGCGAGCGCCGTCAGGGGCTGGAGCCCGGAGGGTTCGCCCGCCTGAGGGAACGCGCCGCGGACCTGTCCCTCGACGAGATCAACGCCTTCATCGCCGAGTTCTACGGTCCCGACCGCTTCGTCCCGATTCGCGTCGTCCCCCGCTGAAGCGGCTGCACCCGCCTGCTATCGTGGCCTTTCTTGGAAGGAGCTCGCCGCTGAGCTCCCGGAGGTCGAGCCATGGCAGACAGGAACTTCAAGCAGATCGTCGCCGAGGGTATCCCCGCGGAACTCCCCGAGATGCCCCCGTGGGACGATGAGGTCAACCATGCGCCCCGGCGGCGCCAGGTACTGAGCCCGGCCGAGAAGAAGCAGGCGTTGCGCAACGCCCTGCGCTACTTCCCCGCATCGCTCCACGACGCGCTGGCGCCCGAGTTCGTTCACGAACTCGAGACCTGCGGCCGCATCTACATGCGC
>CAZBZH010000636.1:0-2946 GCA_964496265.1 uncultured Acidobacteriota bacterium
CCGCTTCACGCTGCTGGAACCCCACCGAGAGATCGTGCGAGAAGACTGATCGCCGGGCCGCGAGGTGGCCGCAGGCGGAGCAGGGTGCGGAACCGTGGCTCCGCACCCCACCCCTCAGGGGACGTCAGTTGCAGTCGCCGCTCGCCGGGCGGCGGGGGCCGGAGAAGTCGTCGAGATCGGTCAGGCAGATCGCCGGGTCGTAGGTCCCACGACCGTTGGCCAGATCGTTCGAGCGTCGCCGGGCCAGGTAGAAGAACGCCTCACCCGGTTCCGGGTCGTCGCTGCCGTCGACCACCGCCGCACCCGGTGAGATCCCCGAATCGATACAGGTCACCTCGCCCAGGTTGATCCCGTTGATGCCGAAACCCAGCGCGGACAGGTCGCCGCGGATCACGTCGTAGAGCACCGGTGCGGCCGACGCCGCCAGCGGTGCCGAGAGCTCCGAGCTTTCGGCCGGGCTGCGCAGGGTCGTGGTCGCCGTGTGGTTGGACGGGATCTCGGTATCGAAGCGGATCTGACTGCCGCCGCCCGACTGGGCGACCCGCAGATCCAACACCGGGAGCCGGTGGTTGAAGCCGGTGTCGCCGTCGCTGCCCAGCTGCACCGCACCCTGGAATAGCCGCGCCTGGCCGGCGCTGTCGCCGAAGACCTCGACCCAGGCAGGATCGGACTGCAGGGTATCCCCCTCGACCGACAGGGGGCCGGCGCCGGTCAGCTGAGGCGTCGGTGCCGAGGTGTTGGTCAGACTGATCGCGCCGCCGCCGTTGCGATGGATCGCGTTGCAGCTCAGCACGTGCTGCGGCGGGAGCGCGGCGCCGTCGGCCAGCGAGAGGACGCCGACACCGACGTTGCCCACCACGATGTTGCGTCGCAGGGTCGCGCGCCGGGCGCCGTCGAGCAGCACGCCGTGGGAGCGGTTGCCCGCCGCCGGGTCGACGCCGCCCAGCATGTTGTCCCCGACGAAGGCGTCGTCGGCGCCGGAAAGCAACTCGATGCCGATCTCGGTGCAGTTGATCGTGTTGCTACGGATGGAAACCTCATCGGAACCGCGGACCCGGATTCCGCTCAGTTCCAGGTCGTCGCACAGGCCGTCGGAGCTGTTGCGGCCGATGCGGTTGCCGGCAACGAGCGCGTCGTGGGCTCCGGTTCCCAGGTCGATGCCGCGCTCCAGCCCCGAGAACGTGTTGTCCTTGATGAAGGCGAGAGCGTCGCTGACCTGAATGCCGAGCAGCAACTGGGCGGGGTCCGCCGATGCCGAGAGTTCCGGTCCGAAGGCGTTGTTCTCGATCAGCGTACCGGGCCATTGCAGGTTCCCCAGTGCCGGACTTTGGATTCCGTCGCCGGCGACGACGATGCCGGTGGAAGCCTTGTCGAACCGGTTGCCGCTCAGCCGGATGTCCCCGGGGGTGCCGGCGCCCACGGGGGATGCCGCGATGCGGATCGCCGCTCCACCGTGGGGTCCCGCAGTGCTGCCGCGAAAGACGTTGCGGACGATGCGGTTGCCCACCGCGTCGGGCCCGGCGATCAGCAGCGTCTCGTTGCCGTCGAAGCTGATGAAGTCGAAGCCGGAGATGACGTTGTTCGCCGAGCGGACGGCGATCGCCCGATCAACCGTCCCCACGCCGCTGATGATCAGCCCGTTACTCTGGGGCGGTTCCCCGACGGGAGTGCGATGCACCATGCTCAGCCCGCCCTCGATCAGGTCGGGGAGGGGAGCCACCAGCTCGATCGTGCCGCCGTCGATCAGGAACACGATCCGGTCGGGCACGTTGTTCAGCTCGGAATTCTCGATCGCCCAGCGCAGGGTGCCCGGCGGTGCCGGGATCGCGTCGAGGGTGTCGGTGACCTCGAAGGTCGCCGCCTGGGCTGCGGACAGACAGAAAGCCGCCAGCAACAGAGCGATGGCCAGACGGACCGGGAGTGGGGAAGGGGCGGAATGCCCCGGAATGCGCGCCATGATTCCCTCCGATGGGGCCCAGGCATGACCCGCGGTTGGAGAGAACCCCCTCGACAGCCAGAAATTACCGCCAGTTTTCAGCGGGCGTCAAGCAGATTCGCCTCGCCGGTGCAGGGGTTCGGTGGCCGGGATCGATCTAGAGAGTGTTCGCGGCTCCGATTCCCGGAACCGCCTGGAGATGTCCCGATGCGTACCTTCAGCCTGGCCTGCTTCCTTCTCGTTGCCTTCGCCCTGCCGCTCGCGGCCGGCGACGCTCCCCAACTGGTCATCAACGGCAAGCCCCTGTCCGAGCAGGAGATGCAGCTCGTGCAGATGCTGGAGCAGCGCTACGGCGCCAAGGCCATTCCCGGCCGCTACTGGTACGACGCCCTGACCGGGCTCTACGGCGTCGAAGGCTACGGCACCCTGGGGCAGCTTCCTGCCGGCCTGCCGCTGGGCGGCCCGCTGCGGGAGAACGCCTCCAACGGCACCACCGGCGTGTTCGTCAACGGGCGCCAACTGCACCTCCAGGAGGTCCAGTACCTCAGCCAGTGCACCCAGGTGATCCCCGGCCGCTACTGGATGGACGCCCAGGGCAACGGCGGCGTCGAGGGCGGCCCGTGGCTGTTCAACATGCAGCAGCTCTGCGCCGCGGCCCGCCAGCGGGGGGGCGACCCGTACTACGGCCGGGTGACCGGCGACGGCACCACCAGCGGGGCGATGTTCCGCAACTCCGACGGCTCGATCACCAGCGTGACCTGCGGGCCGGATGGGGGCTGTATCTACTAGCGGTGTCGCGTCCCTGAATCGGCCGGTGTAGCATTTCCGCATACGTTGCTCCTTCCGGGATCCTCCTTGTGAATCCCCGAAGCTTTCTGCGCGAAAGCGCCTGGGCAAGGTGCGGATGCTGCGAAAGAACCTGTGCCTGTGGCTCGTGCTGCTTGCGCTCGTCGCCACGGGCTGCTCGAGAATCCTGCGCTACCCGGTCGTCGAAGCACCGTCGGCCGATC
>CAZBZH010000637.1:0-2938 GCA_964496265.1 uncultured Acidobacteriota bacterium
GGAAACTGGCGCGGGCCCGGGTTCGCCGTCGGCGTCGGTCTGGCGGCGGCGCTCGCCGGCGCGATCCTGGCCATGCCCCCGGATCCGTTGCAGCTGCTGCGCCGCTACCGTCTTCCGGTGACGTTGTTCGTCGTCTTCGGCGGGGTGCTGTTGTGGTTGTTCGGCAGCGGTCCCGAGGGCACCCGCTCCCAGATCAATCTGCACCTCGGTCCCCTCTCGATGCAGCCGATCGAGGCGATCAAACTCGCCTTCGTCTGCCTGATGGGGCTGTTCCTCGGTGAGAAGGCGGTGCAGCTGCGCTACCAGCGGGTGCGCGCCGGCTGGCTGCAGTTCCCCCGTCCTCGCTACCTGGCGGCGGCCTGCGCGGCGCTGGGGGCGCTGTTCATGGTGCTGGCGCTGCTGGTGCGCGACCTGGGCCCGACCCTGGTGCTCTCCTCGGTGTTTCTGCTGCTGTTCTACCTGTCGACCCGGGCCAGCGGCTGGTTGATCGCGGCCCTGAGCGTGCTGGCCTTCGGTTTCTGGTTCGTCTCGCTGGATCCGACGATCACCGGGTCGCAGACCCTGGCCACCCGTTTCGACATGTGGCGCGACCCCTGGATGAACGGACTGCCTCACGGCTCTCAGCTCGCCTCGTCCCTGTGGGCCATCGCCGCCGGCGGCTTCGGCGGCCGCGGCCTGGGCGAGGCCGATGTGGCCGCGCTTCCCGCGTCCCATACCGACCTGATGATCGCCCACATCGCCGAGACCACCGGCCTGTGGGGCGGCCTGCTGTACCTGATCTGCCTCGGCGCCTGCATCCTGCAGGGGCTGGCCATCGCCGCCCGCAACCGGGAGCCGGAGCGGGTGCTGATCGGCGCCGCCTGTTGTCTATTGCTGCTCTGTCAGTGGGCGGTCATCTTCGGCGGAACCACCGGTCTGCTGCCGCTGACCGGGCTGGCCGTGCCGTTCCTCTCCTTCGGCAAGAGCAGCATGATCGCCTTCCTGCTGGCGATCGCCATCGTGCTGCGACTGTCCGAGGACGGCGCGCCCCGGGCGGCAACCACCGAACTGCGGGAGCTGCGCGCCGCGGTCTCCCGGGTCGCCGTCGGCAGCGCCGTGGCGCTTTGCGCCGCCGGGGCGTTCCTGCTGTATCTCGGCGTGGTCCGCGGCCCCGACTACGCCGCCCGCGGGGTGCTCGAAACCCTGGCCGACGGCACGACCCGTATTCGCCACGATCCCCGGCTCAGCCGCGCGGTGGCGCGCATTCGCCGCGGGGCGTTGCTCGACCGTCACGGCGAGGTGTTGGTCGGCACCCGGCTCGACGGCCGGCGGGAGTACCCGCTGGGAGATGCCCTGGGCGCGCTGGTCTGCCCCCCGGACGCGGGCCGCGTGCTCCGCCGCGACTGGTGCCTGGAGCGGATTCACGAATGGACCTTGCGGGGTTATCCCGAACAGACGGTGCGCCCCGCGCTGTGGCGCACCCCTGACGACGCGCTGGGGGAGCGCACCCTGTTTGCCGTGGCCACGGGAGAAGAGACCGCCGACGACCGTCAGCGCGCGACGCTGCTGGCCGACGGCGAGCCGGTGCGCTTCGTGCCGCTCTCGGTGCCCGATCTTTCCTCGATGGCCGGTCTGGTGCGCTCGCGCAAGACGAGCAGCCGCGAACAGCTGGAGGCGCTGTCCCAGGATGTCGCGTCACGCTCGGTGCGCCTGACCCTCGACGCCGGCCTGCAGCAGAAGGCGGCGGAGATCCTGGCCAGACATCTGGGCGAGGGGGCCGCGGCGGCGACTGTGGTGTTGGATGTCGACAGCGGCGAAGTGCTGGCCCGGGCCCAGGTGCCGGATGTCGATCTCTCCACCGACGACTGGTACCGCCCGGTGATCGACGGCGATCCCCGGTACACCGGGATCTACGGCCCCTGGGTCGACAAGACCGGGACCCTCGGCTTCAAGCAGGCGGGCTCCATCGCCAAGCTGTTCACCGCTCTGGCGGCGGCTCGCGAAGGGCTGCCCACCGTGGCGGTCGACGGCTGCAACATCCGGTCGGCCCAGACCTTCGAATGCACCAAACGGGATCACATCGGCAGCGTGTTCGATCGCCCCGGTTGGGTGCGTCCGATTCACGATCACCCCAAGGACCGCTCCCACGGTGTGATCGATGTCTCCGAGGCGCTGGCCCGCAGCTGCAACGTGGCCTTTTCGGAGCTGACCCTCGACACCGGTCCGGGCCCGTTGCGGCGCCTGGCCGAGCAGGTCGCCATCGGTTGGGAACGCGGCTTCGAGCCGGGCGCTCCCGGGACCCGCCTGCTGGCTTCCACCGGCATCGGGCAGGGGGCCGCGGTGTTCAACGTCTCCCAGGCGGCGCGCATGGTCGCGGCCATCGGGGGTGGCGGGGTGTACCGCCGTTGCCCTCCAGGGCTGCGGCTCGGGGATGCTTGCGAGGAGACGATGCTGGTCGACGACCCGGCGCAACTGGGGATCCTGCTGGCGGGCATGCGCCGGGCGATGCAGACCGGGACCGGTTCGCTCCTGGCCAAGGTGCCCGGCGTGCGCATGTACGGCAAGACCGGTACCGCCGACTCCGAGGCGACCCGGGACGAGAAGCCCTACGGGATCGGCGACGACGACGAGTCGCTGCCGCCGCACTCCTGGTTCGTCGCACTTGCCGAACCCGAAGCCAGTTCCCCCTGCGGAACCGGGAACAGCGGGCGGCTGGCCGTGGCGACGCTGATCGCCCGGGGCGGGGGAGGGACCCGTGCCGGCGCGGCGACCGTCGAGATCATCGCCGCGGCGCGTAACCTCGGCTACCTCGGCGACGGACCTTGAGCATGGTGCCCGCGATCGAGATTCCCGGGCACGCCGTGGTGCGTGCCCTGCGCCACGGAGCCGGGTTCGAGCGCACGGTGCTGCTCACCGAGCGCGACGGCACCCGCTGCGTGACGCGCCTCTGGCACACCGA
>CAZBZH010000638.1:0-2929 GCA_964496265.1 uncultured Acidobacteriota bacterium
ATTACGCCGTCGTTCCCGACCAACTCGATCGGCATGATCGACCTGAACTCGATCGCCATCGGCGTCTCGCCGGCGTACAGCCTGGAAGTCGAGCACCCCACCGGCAAGCAGTACGCGGCCCATCTGCAGGCGGTCGCCGCTCATTTTCGCCTGCCGGTACGACCGCGCACCGAGGTGGTGCGGGTCACCAAGGTTGACGACGGGTTTCTCGTGGATACCGACGAACACACCCTGACGACTAAGCATGTCATCTGGGCCGCCGGCGAGTTTCAATACCCGCGCCTCGATGGATTCGAAGGCAGCGAGCTCTGCCGCCACACGGCGACGATCCCCAACTATGCGGACCTCGACGGCGACGATTTCATCATCATCGGCGGCTACGAGAGCGGTGTCGATGCGGCGTACCATCTGGCGTCCCGCGGCAAGCAGGTGCGGTTGTTCGATTCGGGCTCTCCGTGGGCCGACGAGAGCTCCGACCCGAGCGTCGCTCTGTCGACTTTTTCCAGAGAGCGCATGCAGGAAGAACACTTCCCGGCCCACGTGGAGCTGTTCGGCGATACGCCGGTCGCTTCGGTCGCTCAGTTGAAGAAGGGCTACGAGGTGACCACGCAGGATGGAACTACGTTCCGGACTCCGGTGCCGCCACTGCTGGCAGGTGGATTCGACGGAAGCCACAAGCTGGTCGAGGACCTGTTCGAGCAGCGCGAGGACGGTTTCCCGCTGTTGAACGAGCACGACGAGTCGACCATCGCGCCGGGGCTGTTCCTGTGTGGGCCGTCGGTACGCCACGATAACCAGGTCTTCTGCTTCATCTACAAGTACCGGCAGCGGTTCGCCGTGGTGGCCAAGGCCATCGCGACCTCGCTGGGGCTGGAGGCTGAGGAGTTGGAAACCTATCGGCGCTGGGGCATGTACCTGGACGATCTGTCGATCTGCGGAGAGGAGTGCGAGAGTTGTTGACCAGAATCGGCGGAGATGTCTCGAATGGCCGCCCCGCGCGGATGCTTCGAATCGAATGGCTCGGCCAGACTGTCGCCAGCCTGTGCTGGATCGCCAGTGTGTTTGCCTACGGAATCAACGCTGCCGGCGATTGGTTGCAGCTGAGTGCGGCCTCGGCCTGGCTACTGGCCAATATCGCGTCCGTCGCGGGGCCTGCCGAAGACTGACTGCTACTCGGTGACCCGCACCCGCGCGTCCAGGCTAGTCGGCGCTCTGGTGACACTCGGGGCACTGGCCGCTCAACTGGACCATCGCGTTCTGGATCGATGTGGCCCAGGGACCATCCATCGACATCGACTTGGTGAGCAGCGTCGGCAGGCAGGCGACCAGGCCGCAGACTTCGCAGAAGAAATGCGGGTGGCGATGGCCGTCGGCGCGGGACTCGGCCAGGGCGTAACGGTCGAGGCCCTCGGCGCGGTTGACGACCGAGGCGACTCCGGCTTCGCGGAGTTTGACCAGGTTGCGGTAGACCGTGGTGGGGTCCCAGTCCGTCTCGCCGAGGCGCTCGAGCACCTCGGTGTGGGACAGCGGAACCTGAGCGCCTGCGAGTACGCCGAGTACCGCCAGACGGGGTGCGGTCACTCTGAGCGAGTGCTTGCGAAGGAGCTTGCGTGCATCGTTCTTGGAGATGCTCATGGCGGGATCCCGGGATGGTCAGCGGCCGTGGGCCCTGAGACGCATTCAGTCTAAACGAAGGCGATTGCACTTGCCAGCGACTTGCATTTAGTGCTCTCCTGGAGAGCCGTGGAGGCTCTTCCCGGCGGGGTAGGGCGGGACCGGGGAGGAGAGGAGCGCCTACGCCACGAGGATCGCGCGGCGCAGGCGTTTCGCAATCAGAAGCGAACGATTCCGAACTTAGGCGGCCTTCGTCAGGCGGCTACCGCAGCATTCGAGCTCGTCGGGGGCGCAGGCGTCGCAGGACTCGCAGTTGCATTCGTTGACGACCTGGACCTTGAGCCCGCACTTGGTGCACTCGTAGGTGCTTCCGTTCTTCATTTCATGGCAGTTCATGGGTATCTCCTGGCAATAGAGGTAGGGGGTACCCCTACCGGCAGGCCAATGGTATGCCCCCCTACCCTATTTTTCAAGGTAAAATTCGGACATGAGCGAATCCACCGGTCCCAGCAAGCAACACATCAATCGGCTGCGCCGCATCGGCGGCCAGGTCAACGGCATCGAGCGGATGCTTGATGAGGGGAGGAGTTGCATCGAGGTGCTGAATCAGCTGATCAGCGCTCGCAAGGCGCTGAAGGGCCTGACCGAGGCGATCATCCACGAGCACCTCGAGCACTGCGTCCACCCGGACAAGCCCGCCTCGACGGAGACCGATCTGGCCGAGTTGATGACCGTGCTCAAACGGTACGTGGACTAGATCGGCGCGCCGGACCGCGCAGTGCCCTCGGCGGATGGACGCCGCCGTGCAGTGCGGCGGCGGCTTTCGTGCGTATCAAGAAGCTGGCGAAGGATGCGCTCGCCGGCGCGGCGGGCCCCCGCAATGTTCCGGGCGACCGGGCCGATCTCCAGTTCAGCCAGCGCGCCGGAAACACGAATCCGCGGGTGCCAACGCAGCGCCGCATCGAGGACCGGATAGCCGCAACGGGCCACCGGGAGAGACGCCGATTCGATCCATCCGTCGACCAACGCGCCTCCCGGCCTTCGTGGGTCGAACCCGGTGGCCAGCAACACGTGCTGCGCTTCCACGACCGCGTCGCCCGGCAGCGACAGCACAACTTGCTCCGCGCTCACTTCGAGACTTCGAACATCGGCCTGGTGCCAGGTGATCTGCCCCTCGAGGATCGCCTGACGTAGCGGTCTACGAACGTCTGGTGGTACCGAGCCGCGGTGCCGGGCGTCGGAGATCAGTTCCCGCCGTCGATCGAGGTCCGGCTCCTCGAGGAAGGCCTTCATGAATCTGGGCTCCCGCCATCCC
>CAZBZH010000639.1:0-2918 GCA_964496265.1 uncultured Acidobacteriota bacterium
CGTCCCGCAGCAGCATCGAACTCAAGGTCAGGATCATGGCGTCGAGGCTGGACATCACCACCGCCAGCACCGCCACCAGGCCCAGGCCGCCCAGGGCGGCCGGCATGTGCTTGTCGACCATCAGCTGCAGGATGCGGTCGGAGTCGTGGCTGGCCACGGTGAAGCCGGGGAACTCGACGGCGCCCCAGATGCCGATCAGCACCGGCGGCAGCCACAGGGCCAGCAGCGCCACCGGGTAGAGCCGGCAGACCCCCTTGATCGCCTGCTCGCTTCCGGCGGCCATCAGGCGCACGAACATGTGGGGGAAGGCGATCACCGCCAGCGAGATCACCAGCGACCAGGAGATCCACTTGCGGGGTTCGTAGAGCCCCTGGCGGGTGATCTCGAGCAGGCTCTCGTCGTGGGCCCGCACCGACTCCATCGCCGCCTTCAGCCCCCCCATATCGTTGGAGATGAAGAAGAAGGCCATGATGAGGAAGCCGAGGAAGATCACCCCCTGCAGCACGTTGGTCCAGGCGGTGGCCTGCATGCCGCCGAGGGTCACGTAGATCAACGCCACGCCGACGATGGCCAGCGCCGCCATCCAGACGGTGACCGCGCCTCCGGTCATCCCCTCGAGCGTGATCGCGGCCCCCTTCACCGCCAGCACCATGTAGGGAATCGTGTAGGCGGTGTAGAACAGGAACAGCAGGATGCCCACGGCGTGGGAGCCGAAGCGGCGGCTGTAGAGTTCCGCCGGCGTCAGCGCCTTGAGCCGCCCGGCCATCCGCCGGGCCGGGATCCCGACCAGCAGGAAGGTCAGCGGCGTGCACAGCGCGACGATGGGCGCGTTGATGCTGAACATGCCGACGCCTTCGTGGTACGCCTTGCCCGGGGCGCCGATGAAGACGAAGGCGGTGGAGTTGGTGCCGAACAGCGCCATGAACAGCACCACCAGCCCCAGGCGCCGCCCGGCCAGGAAGTACTCCTCGGGGGACTTGCCGGCGGTGCGGGTGGCCCAGGCGCCGACGACCACCACCATCAGAATGTAGAAGACCACCGCGACGATCACGGGCGCTCCTCGTTCCAGAACATGCGGCAGAGCACCATCAGGAAGATCCAGGCGAAGCCCATCCAGACGATGCGGTAGCCCATCTCATGGGGCAGCCAACCGAACCAGAGGTCGGTGCGCTGGGTGCGCCAGAAATCCATGTGGAAGAAGATCAGGACCACGAAGGCCAGGCCCGCGATCCACGCCATCGTCTTGCGATTCATCCGCCGATCATCCCATCGGCGAACGGATTTGCAAAGCGCGGATCGGTGGCCAGGTTCCCGTCGGTCAGGCTCGCGAGAAAGGCCAGCAGGTCCCGGCGCTGCTCCTCCCCCAGGGCAAAGCCGCGGATCTGCTCGCTGCGCCCCGCCCCCGGGACCCCGCCCGAGGCGTAGTGATCGAGCACGTCGTCCAGGGTCGCCAGGCGCCCGTCATGCATGTACGGCCCGGTCAGGGCGACGTTGCGCAGGGTCGGCACCTTGAAGCGGGCCTGAGGGTCGGCCAGCAGGCCGTTGTGCTCCAGCTGGGGCTCGGTGTCCGGCTCCCGGGTGGAGCGCAGCGGCCCGGCGAAGGCGATCCCGCCGTGGCAGGTGCCGCAGGCCAGCTCCTCGGAAAAGAACAGCTCCATGCCCCGCTCGGCCGCCGGCGACAGCGCCTCCCGATCGTCGGCGAAGACCCGGCGGTCGTAGGCGCTCTCCGCGGAGACCAGGCTGCGCACGTAGGCGGCCAGGGCATCGATCACCTCGTCGACCCCGGGCTCCAGCGCCTTCGCGCCCCGTTCGGCGAAGGCCTGGCGGAACAGTTCGGGGTAGCGTGCATCCCGCTTCAGCCGCTGGAGCATCTCCTGCTCGTGACCGGCCAGCCCCATCTCGATCGGATCCTCGTTGAACAGCGGAATCCGGATCTGATCCTCGAGGCGCCGCAACTCGTCGCCGACCCAGGTGTAGCTGGGGCTGTAGGCCACGTTGAGCAGCGCCATCGAACTACGGGGATGTTGCTCGCCGGTGGAGCCGACCGCCTGGGCATGGCCGTCGGTGAACGCCCGCTCGGGCCGGTGGCAGCCGGCGCAGGAGAGGCTGGCGTCTCCCGAGATCCGGGGATCGAAGAACAGCCGCCGGCCCAGCTCGACCTTGGCCGCGGACATCGGGTTGTGTTCGGGCACCAGCGGAGGGTCGAACCCCGGCGGCAGATGCCAGGCGTAGCCGCCGTCGTCCCGGGGCGTCAGGTCCGGCGCCGGGATCCGGTGGGCTTCGGTGGCAGTAGAGCGGGGATGCCCGCATGCGGACGACAGCGCGATCAGCGCTGCCGCCGCAAGCAGCAAGGCTCTTTGAGCGCTAGAAGTCACCACGGCCGGCTTCGTCGCCGACGGCACCGTTGCCTGCTTCGTGGCCCTTGCCGGCCAGGCCGTTGCCCGCCTCGTGGCCCTTGCTCGCCCAGCCGTTGCCCACCTCGTGGCCACGGCCGGTCAGCGCGGCCAGCTTGGCCCGGTCGGCGATCCAGCCCTCGACCTCCTTGACCTGATCGGCCGGGACGTCGGGACCGCTCTGCACCCAGGCCTTGAAAGCGTCGAGCAACATGCCCGCCTTCTCGGCGTCGGAACCGTAGAGCGCCATGTAGGCCTTCTTGGCCTCGTCGATCCGGTTCAGACCGAGGTAGGCCTGGCCGCGGTACTCGATGGCCTCGGGGTAGTCCGGCTTCAGCGCCAGCGCGGTGTCGTAGGCCTTGAGCGCGGCGGTGTAATCGCCGAGCTTGCGGTAGGCGTAGCCCAGGCTGCTGTAGGCCTCGTGGAAGCGGCGGTTGAGCTTGGTCGCGTTGAGCTGCTCCTCGACTGCCTGCTCGTAGAAGCCGCGGATCTTCTTCTCCAGCTTGGCGACCTTCTTCGGGTCGC
>CAZBZH010000640.1:0-2916 GCA_964496265.1 uncultured Acidobacteriota bacterium
TGCGGCGCCAGGGACAACCTGTGTCGAGTTGGCAAGCAATGTCACCTACGACGGCCTGGGCCGCCGGGTCTACGTCAACCCGGGCTCTCCCGGGGCGGAAACTCGCGGGTTCGCGGTCACCGGTGACGGAGCGACGGTCATGGACGCGATCGTTCAGCTGCTTGGCGCCGAGACGGTCGGCACGGAGATCGCCGCGGACGACGTGGAGTTGCGAGCGGTACGCTACGAGTACGGCGCCGAGGGTCGCGGTCTCCGCGCCCGGAACGTACAGAACCTGACGGTTCTCGACGATACCCACGTCGGCGTCGGTTCGACGGGGACCCGCTATCCCTACACCGTGGACGGCGTCGGGAATCTGCAGGTGGCCCGGAGTGTCGCGGTCGATCCCGAGTACGCGTACGACTTCCAGTGGCAGCTCGACGTCAGCGACGGCACGATCACCGACGCCAGCTGGACCGGTGGGATCGGCGTCTCCGGCGCCGGAGTCAGCGCGCGGCTGGTGGTGCGCGATTCCATCTGGGACGGGCGCCGCCGGCGGGTCGAGCTGGGCGACGACGTGCGCTTCGAGCGCACCCGGATCGACCCCGCCGACGACACGCCGATCCGCAATCTGGCGACTTCGCGGGGTGCCCAGCTCGACGACGTGACCCTGTATGTCTACGACGAACGGGGTGTGCCGCTGATCGAGGACAACCCGCTCGCGCCGGTCGAGATCTCTGAGCGGCTGAGGTTCGTGACCGAGCGGGACGGCTTTCTTTTCGGGGTCACCGAGTTCCCTTCGCACATCCCGCGGACCCCCGAGGACGGTCTCACCACGCGCTACGCCTACGACGATCGAGACTCGGTACGGGTGGGAGACAACCTCGCCAATGAGCCGACGGTCGAGCTGCGCTTCGAGCGGATCGCCACCCCGGTCGACCCCCAGAACATGGAGCTGCACCTGGAGAACGCCGGCCAGGACGCGCTGCAGAACAACGGCTGCAGCGTGACCAGCAACGTCGCTGATCCGGTTCATCTCACCTGCGACCGGGACTTCAACACCGGCCAGGTCACGCCGGAAGCGCTGCACCTGGTCTACTGCGGCGACGGGGTGGCCAATCAACAGGTGCCCGGCGACGCCTGCGATCCGCCCGGTTCGGGCAAATGTCTGGCGGGCTGCGTGCTGCCGCTGCCGTCGGACCAGATCGATCAGCGAGTCCAGATCACCAGCCGGGGTCCGTTGGAGGTAACCCTGAGCTGGCCCGACAGCGGCGAGGGCCCCTACGAGATCTACCGCTCCAGCGATCCGGCCGATGTCGAGAGCAATCCGGCCAACCGCATCGGGTTGACCTCGGGAACGTCCTGGAGCGACATTCCCCCGGCGGGTCAGTCGTACTATTACCGGGTGGTCCCGGCACCGTAGCGCGGGGACTCTGGAGCCTGATCGATGCAGACCGAGCCCGATCCACGCTGGCAGCGCATGTGGGAGCTCTTCGAGGAGCTTCACCCGCGGCCTGCCGGTGAGCGCACGGCGCTACTCGAGCGGTCCTGCGGCGACGATCCGGAACTCAGGCAGGAACTGGAAGAACTGCTGGCCGAGCACGACTCCCCGTCGATGCAGCTGGTCGCTGACGAGGCGGATCCGTCGCTGCGCAGGCTGGAACTCGAGGCCGGCGCGCGGGTCGACGACTACCGCATCGTCGCGCCGATCGGCGAAGGGGGCATGGGAGTCGTCTACCGGGCCGAGCAGCTCGAGCCGGTTCAACGCACCGTCGCGCTCAAGCTGATTCGCCCCGGGATGGACACCCGGGAGATCGTCACCCGTTTCGATGCCGAGCGCCGCACCCTGGCGTCGATGGAGCATGATCGTATCGCCCGGGTGTTCGACGCCGGGGCGACCGCGGACGGCCGTCCCTACTTCGTGATGGAGTTCGTCGACGGCAAGCCGATCACCCGCTTCGCCGCGGATCGCGATCTCTCGATCGATGACCGGCTGGAGCTGTTCCGCGAAGTCTGTGACGGTGTGCAGCACGCCCATCGCCGGGGCGTGATTCACCGTGATCTCAAACCCTCGAACATCCTCGTGCGGGAAGTCGACGGCAAGCCGGTGGCCAAGATCATCGATTTCGGCATCGCCCGGGCGACGGAGGCGGACGGGGAACCGGCGCTGACCATGGTCGGCCGCCTGATGGGCACGCCGGAATACATGAGTCCCGAGCAGGCAGGCTTCGGCAACGCCCAGGTGGATACGCGCACCGATGTCTACGCGTTGGGCGCGGTGCTCTACGAACTGCTTACCGGGCAGCGGCCCTTTGCGGCACACGATCTGCGGGGAGCGACCTACGAACGGATGCGCCAGGTGATCCAACAGGAAGAGCCTCCACGGCCAAGTTCCCACACCGCGTCGCTGGCGGGAGATCTGGACTGGATCGTGCTGCGGGCCATGGAGAAGGATCGGGAGCGCCGCTACGGCTCGCCGGCGGAGCTGGCGGCCGATCTGGAACGCTACGCCGTGGACATGCCCGTGGAGGCGCGCCCGCCCTCGTGGGGCTACCGGGCCGCGAAATTCGCCCGGCGCCATCGGGTGTCGGTGGTGGCTGGCGGGTTGGTGGCGCTGGCGTTGATCGCCGGTGTGGCCGTCGGCGCCGTCGGTTTGCTGCGGGCCTGGGAGGCCGAGGCGGAGGCGCGGAAGGAGGCGGTCACCTCCCAGGAGGTCTCGGACTTCCCGGTCGATCTGTTCCAGGTGTCCGCGCCCGGCGAGATCGCCGCCAACTCCCTGACCGCCCGGGAGGTGCTCGACCGCGGCGTTGCCGACGTCCGCGAGGCGCTGGCCGATCAACCGGAGGTGCAGGGCCGTCTGCTGCGCACGCTGGGCGAGGTCTACACCCGTCTCGGATTGTTCGACGAGGCGCGGCCGTTGTTCGAGGACGCCCTGGA
>CAZBZH010000641.1:0-2913 GCA_964496265.1 uncultured Acidobacteriota bacterium
TCCCCCTCGACGTACTCCATGACGAGGTAGGGCTGGCCCGCTTCCACGCCGCCGTCGAGCAGCCGGGCGATACCCGAGTGTTCGAGCCGGGCGAGGATCTGACGTTCGGCCACGAAGCGCCGCTCACCGGCATCGCCACCGAGATGCGCCGCCAACCGCTTGATCGCGACGGTCTGCCGAAACCGGGGGTCGTCCCGTTCCGCCAGATAGACCACGCCCATGCCGCCGCGGCCCAGTTCCGAGACCACTCGGTAGGGTCCGATGTGCTCGGGCATCTGCGCACGCTCCGGCTCGCCGTCTTCCAACGGACGTCCGGCACCCATGCGTTCGGCCAGGGAGCCGAGGAACGCCTCGGCCTCGTCGGCATGGCCCAGCAGTGCCCGGACTTCCTCCCCCAGGCCGGGATCGTCCCTGGTCTCGGCCGCGATCAGGGCTTCCGCTTCCTCGCGGGCTAGCTCGGCGGCCCGGGCGACCAGGTCCGAGACCCGTTGCCAGCGTTGCGCAGCGTCGCTCATGGGCCCGGAGGCAGCAGGGGGGCCGAGAGTTCTCGATGGAGCCAGGCGCTGGCGGCACGCCAGTCCCGCTTGACGGTGACGGCGGAGACGTCGAGCGCTTCGGCGGTCTCCTCGACATCCATGCCGGCAAAGAAACGGCACTCGACGACCCGGCACTGCCGTTCGCTCAGTTGCTCGAGCTTGCCCAGGGCCTCATGCAGCGCCAGGGCGTCCTCGACGGAGCCGGAGAAGGGGGCGTCCTCCTCCTCGAGTGCGAGCGGCTCCTCGCCGGAGCCTCGCTTGGCTGCCCGGGCGCGCTCGGCGTAGTTGATCAGCACCTGCCGCATGGCCCGCGCGGCGGTGCCGAAGAAGTGGGCACGACTCTGCCAGTCGAGTCGCCCGGGGCTCGCCAGCTTCAGGTAGACCTCGTGAATCAGTGCGGTGGTGTTCAGGGTGCGGTTGCCCTGCCAGCGGCGGCGATTGGAGCGTGCCAGACGGCGCAGTTCTCCATAGACCACGTCGAACAGCCGGTCCAGCTGCCGCCGGTCCCCGCTGCGGATGGTCTCGAGCAGACGAGTGACTTCGCCCGATTCGCTCATGGATCCCTCGCGGTGTTCCGATTCTAGCCGGAAAGTCGCCGGTTTCGCGCGTGATCTCGCCTCATCGGCCGGGCCTTTCAAAAAAAGTGAAATTCGATGATCCCCGTTTTCCCGATTTCCGGTTTGACCCGATGACGGCGGACGACACGAGGTCGCGACCGCCGCGAGAGAAGCAAACCAATACCCGAAAGGGACGAGGAGAACGAGATGAAACGAGTGGTGAGCATGCTGATGGTGACGGCGATGATCCTGACCGGCGCGGCGGTTTCCGCGGAGCCGGTGCTCGAACCGGTTCAGGGGGCGGCGGGCCCGGTCTACGCCTTCGACGTGGTTGAAGATGCCAAGCGCTTCGTGTTCGACGAGACCCCGCTGGACCCCCAGGGGCTGCCGGGCTACGGCAATGAGTTCGTCAGTGAAGGCTACATCTACCCGGCCGGCACCGTGGTTTGCGATGACGACGGTTGTAACGGCATCCTCCCGGACGGTCAGCCGGAGTTTCCGGAACTGGTGATCGGGCGGTGGACCTGCTGGGGTACCCATGTCGGCCAGGGTGCGACCACCCCGACCGGCGCCTGGGTCGCCACCACCCAGATCTACGACTTCGGTCCCGAACTGGGCGACAACACGATGATCAGCAACGGCTACGAACTGGTGGATCTGAACAAGACCATCAAGCGGCCCCTGGCCGGTGGTACCGGTCAGTTCGCGGCGGCCAACGGAACCGCCAACCAGACCATGGTCGGCTTCAACGCGTCGGGCGGTGTGGTGCTGCGCTACGAGATCGAGCCGGCCCGCCCCCGGGTGAACGTGATCGAGCGCCGCGAGGCCGTGAAGCCCTGGTAGTCACGGCCCTCATCCCCCTTACGGCCGGTCCGGTAGCGGGCCGGCCGTTTCTCTGTCCGTGGGATCAGCCGGCTCAGGCCCGGGTGCCGAAGCGCGCCGCGGATCGCGCCCTGGCCTTGGCCGCCTCCACCTCCCGGTCCCGCTTGGGCGCCGCGGTGACCAGGTTGTCTACCAACTCACGGGCCACATCGCTGATGCGGTCGACGGCGAGTTCGAAGGCCTCGGTGTTGGCCTGGGAGGGGCGGGTGAAGCCGCTGATCTTGCGCACGAACTGCAGCGCCGCGGCCCGCACCTCGTCGTCGGTGGCCGGCGGCTCGAAGTTGAACAGTGGACGAATGTTGCGGCACATGCTGCGCTCCTTGCCTCGAAAATTGCCGGGCCGAGAGCCGCGTCGACGCTGGAATCCCGGCCTTGCCGCATTGCGGCGGGTGTAAACCCTACCCCTGGCGTGGGTTACCTGTGGCAAAATCATCCTACGCGGCTATCCCGCCGCGCAAGGGGGTGAGAGATGAAGCGTGGGTTGCTTCTGATTCTTCTGCTGTGCCTCGGTGGCGCAGCCTTCGCGGCGGACACCGGATCCCTCGAAGGGCAGGTGACGCGTAGCGGAGATGGTGTCGGTGGTGTGACGGTCCTGGTCAGTGAGGCCAAGGAAGTCGCCCTGACCGACCGCAACGGGAACTACTCGATCCAGGGGCTCGCTCCCGGGACGTACACGGTGATCTACACCCTGGGTAGCCGCACGGTGAGTGCCACCGGCGTGGAGATCCGGGCGGGTGAGGCCACCAAACTCGACAAGGATGTGCCCTGGGAGGTCAGCCTGGTCGAGACCCTGACCGTCTACTCGGCTTCCCGCCGGGCGGAACGGATCGTCGAGGCACCCCAGGCGGTGACCAGCGTCTCCGAGGAGGAGATCGAGCAGCAGGCCTCTCACGGCCAGGTGCCGAAGCTGCTGGAGTTCACGCCGGGAGCCGAGGTCA
>CAZBZH010000642.1:0-2913 GCA_964496265.1 uncultured Acidobacteriota bacterium
GCCCGACATGGGCGGCATGGGCGGCTTCTAAGCCTCCCCTGTATCTAGCGACTGCCAAAGGCCCCGGTCGGCATTTGCCGGCCGGGGCTTTTTCTTTGGGCCCGGCAAAACGACAATACCGCTGACTACGGCATGCGACCGGTTCCTTGCCCTTGTCGCAGAACCGTCGCTGGGGTATACCTGCGCGATGCTTTTACGGTCGTTCACGCGCCGCGCGCTGGCGATCGCCCTCCTGGCGATCCTCGGTGCCGTGTGGCTCCCCGCCGCCTCAGGGCACGAACACGACCACGACCATGGCCGGGAACTCGGCCATGAAGAAGGCGACCACGGCGCCCCCTGCGCCACCTGCGTTGTCGAATCGGCTCATGCCGAAGAGGCGCCCGCAGACGGCGGCTGTGCTCAGCCTGCCCCCGCTCAGAGCCGCCTGGTTCTCGTCGAAGAAGTCCGGCCTGACGGCCACGCGACGATTCGGCAGGCCGGGCGCGCGCCACCGGCTGCCTGACCCCACCTGGTTTCCGTCGATCGTTGTCGCGCCAGGGCTACCAGCCCTGACTCGCGACCCAGCCTCGCCACCGGTTCCTTCGGCACCGTGAGCCCGGCTGGCCGATCGTTCCGTTAGCCGTTCCCGCCGTCCCGCTCTGCGGGTCGCCCGGCCGATCAAGCCCGGGAACACCCTGATTCTGAAATTCGCGCGACCAACTTACGAGGACCTGAATGAAGTCACGATGGACTGCTGTCTTACTGTGCGCCTCCATGGCGCTCACGCTCGGCTGGGCCCGAGCCGAGGAGAACACCTCCTCTGACGAAAGCGCCGAGGAGTCGACCCAGACCTCCTCCGTCAAGGAGAAGGTGACCGTCGTCGGCACCCGGCCGGCCTACCGAGGTGAATTCTCCGACCGCGAGACCCCTCAGGCCGAACAGACGATCGACCAGGAGGTGTTGGTCAACGCCGGCGCTCTCGATCTGAACCAGGCGCTGGACCTCTCGGCTTCGGTCGCCCGGCAGAACAACTTCGGCGGCCTGTGGAACAGCTTCGCCGTGCGTGGCTTCGTCGGCGACGAAAACCTGCCGAGCAACTTCCTGGTCAACGGCTTCAACGCCGGTCGTGGCTTCGGTGGACCGCGAGACCTTTCCGGCATCGAAAGCGTCGAGGTGCTCAAGGGCCCCCGCGCTGCGCTGTACGGCCGCGGTGAGCCGGGCGGCACGATCAACCTGCGGACCAAGCGCGCCTTCCTGGGTGCCGCGAAGAACAACCTGCTGCTCGCCGGCGGGCGCTTCGACACCTACCGCGCCGAGTTCGACTTCAACGTGCCGACGTCGGACACCTTCGCCGTGCGGCTGGTCGGCTTCTACGATGACGCCGAGAGCTTCCGCGACACCGTGGAGAGCACTCGCTTCGGCGCGACTCCCTCGCTGCTGTGGCGTCCCAACGACAAGACCCAGCTGGTCTACGAGATCGAATACAGCGACCAGGAGCTGCCCTTCGATCGTGGCGTGCTTGCGGTCAACGGTCAGCTCGGCGTGATCCCCGAGAGCCGTTTCCTCGGCGAGCCGGGTGACGGCCCGATGCAGGCGGATGTGCTGGGTCACCAGATCGAGTTCCAGCACGACTTCAACAACAACTGGGGCATCCTGGCCGGCGTCAACTTCCGCGACACTTCGCTGGAAGGTTTCTCCACCGAGGCGGAGCTGTCGGCCAGCCGCCAGCAGTTGCTCGTCGACGGCCGGACCCTGACCCGCCAGCGCCGCTTCCGCGACTACGACTCCGAGTACCGGGTCTTCCGCGTCGAGCTCAAGGGTGGCTTCAACACCGGCAGCGCCCGGCACAACCTGATCGTCGGCGTCGACTCGGACCGCTTCGAGAACGACCAGGTGTTCCTCCGCGCCCGCGCCCCTTCGCTTGCCAGCAACCCGACCCTCGAGCAGCTGCAGGCGATCGACATCTTCAACCCGGTCTACGGCCAGTTCCCGCTGCCGACGCCGACTCCGCTGACCAACCGGGTCGAGGTCCAGGAATCGGTCGGCCTCTACATCCAGGATCAGATCGACCTCAGCGACCGCTTCGCCGCCCGGCTGGGCGTGCGCTTCGATGACTACGAGCAGAACCTGAACAACCGGGCCTCGGGTAGCCAGTCGATGCAGACCGAGGACGAGGTCAGCCCGCAGTTCGGCCTGGTGTTCGATGCCAGCGACAACGTCTCGCTCTACGCCGCCTACGGCGAGAACTTCCGCCCCCTCTCGGGCGCGGACTTCGACGGCAACCCGTTCGAGCCGAACCGTTCCGAATCTGCCGAGGTCGGCGCCAAGTTCGACCTGCGGGGCGGCAAGCTGACCGCCACCACCAGCATCTTCTCCGGTGAGCAGGAGAACATCCTGGTCGGCGACCCGGTCAACGCCTTCTTCAACCTCGCCGCGGGTGAGGCGGAGAGCCAGGGCTTCGAGTTCGACATGCAGGGTGAGATCGCTCGCGGCCTGCAGCTCTGGCTGTCCTACGCCTACGTCGATGCCGAACTGACCACCAACGGCCTGGACCCCAACTTCGCGCTCCCGATCGAGGCCGGCGATCGCCTGCTGAACATTCCGGAGCAGACCCTCAGCCTGCAGCTGGCCAAGCAGGTGGACATCGCCGGACGCCCGACTCAGATCGGCGGCAACGTGCTCCACGTCGGCGAACGGTTGGGTGAGGTGGCCACCGACTTCGAACTGCCCGAGTACACCCTGGTCAGCCTGTTCGCCAACTTCAACTTCGGCGGCGGCGTCGCGCTGCGCGCCGAGGCGAACAACATCTTCGACGAGGAGTACTACACCAACTCGTTCTCCCAGCTGTGGATCCAGCCCGGAACGCCGTTCTCGTTCCGCATCGTCGGCGACTATCGTTTTTGATGAGTCGACTGCAAGCCAACGATCTCTGCG